>CADAEJ010000018.1:0-17883 GCA_902786965.1 uncultured Ruminococcus sp.
AAACCAACAGTACCGCTGTGTGCTGTTGGTTTTTGCGATAATCCGCATAAAACGCTTTGCACAGAGGGTGAGAAAATGACTATACTTGTACCTGCGATGCTTGACGAAACGTTTGAGCTGTTAAAGGCGGCGTTTGCGTCAAAAGATGTAAAGGTCGTGCTGCTGAAAAACTCAGTCGGCGTTATAAATTCGGGACTTGAATTTGTGCATAACGACCTGTGCTGTCCCTGCGCAATTATGGTCGGACAGCTAGTCAACGCTCTGCGTTCGGGCAGGTACGATGTGCGCGATACCGCGTTTTTGTGCGCGCAGGCGGGCGATTCGTGCAGAGGCTCGAACTACATTCCGCTGATACGCAGGGCAGTAAAAAAAGCGGGCTTTGACATTCCTGTGCTGTCGCTGAACTTTTTCGATATGGAGCAGGGGGCGCGCTTTGACATAACTCCCGCATTTCTGCTAAAGGCACTTGCGGCGGTGATGTATTCTGACCTGCTGATGATACTTAAAAATCAGATACGTCCGTATGAATTGCACAAAGGGCAGACGGACGAGCTTTGCCGCGTGTGGCACAAGCGTCTGCGCGCAGATATTTTCAAGGGCACAGGACTGATTTGCTACAAGAGCAATTTTGTGCGCATATGCCGTGATTTTGCTTCGATTGAGAAAACGCACGAAAAAAAAGTGCGCGTGGGATTTGTGGGCGAGCTGTATATGAAATACTGTTCTATTGGCAACCACAGCCTTTTGCGCCACTATGAAGAGCGCGGCGCAGAGGTGCGCGTCAACGGCTTTTCGTGGTATGTGCTGTACTATATCGACAGTCATTTGTATGATTTTTCACCCGTCATTACGGCGGGGTACAAAATCGCATCACGCATAATTGAGGGCGTTCAAAGGCTTATGATACGCACTTTGCGAAAGTATGGATTTGAGTGCTTTGACAGCTTTACGCCGTTCAAGCGCAAGGCGCAGAGCCGTATCCCCTGCCGCTGCACTACGGGCGACGGCTGGCTTATCGGTGCAGAGATAGTAAACCACGCGCTGTCGGGAACAAAAGGCGTTGCCTGCCTGCAGCCGTTTGGCTGTATGCCCAACCACGTCTGCGGACACGGACTGTACAGCTCCATTCAGCGCCGTTTGAGCGATACGGGCGTGCGCCTTGTCAGCGTTGATTTTGACAGCTCGGGCAGCGAGGTCAACATCTACAACCGCGCCGAAATGCTGCTGACACCGATGATAATAAATAACAAAAAGGGAGAAAAAATATGACGACCGTTAAGGATATTTAAACAAGATAGCACCATACAATTTGCAGGAAAGCTACGATAACAGCGGACTTTGCGTGGGCAGCGGAAAAATGCGTGTCACTAAGGCACTTGTTGCCCTTGATGTGACAAAGGACATAATAGACGAGGCGCAGCAAAAGGGCGCGCAGCTTATCATCACGCACCACCCTGTTATTTTCCGTGCGCTGAAAGCGATCGACCCCGAGACCGTTGTGGGAATGCTGCTTTCGCGCGGTATAGCATCTGTCAGCGCGCACACGAATTTTGACAGCTCGCTGATGAATGATATTCTGTGCAGGCGGCTCGATCTGCACCCAAGTGAGCCTCTCACCGAGGAACACGGCGTGCCTATGGGCTGTGTGTGCGAGCTTGAAACTGCGATAAGCGCACACGACCTTGCAAAGGCAGTCAAGGAAAAGCTTGGCAACACGGTCGTGCGGTACAATGATCTTGACAAGACCTCGCGGTACAAGGGCGGAATGATAACAAAAGCCGCAATCTGCTCGGGCAGCGGCGGAAGCTTCTGGCGTGATGCGCTTGCAAAGGGCTGCGGCGCGCTGATAACGGGCGATGTCAAGCACGATGTTTTTATTGATGCGCAAAATGAGGGCTTTTGTGTTATTGATGCAGGGCATTTCCACACGGAGAATATCTTCTGCGAGTATATGAGAGCCGAGCTTTCCGAGCAGTTCAAGGACGTTAAATTCGAGACGGCGGAAAGCAACGCTGACGTAGTATCATACTGTGTATGATGATCCCGAAAGGACAGATATATGGCATTAGACGGAATATATTTAAGCTTGCTGAAAAAAGAATTTGAAACGCTTATCGGTGCGCGTGTGGACAAGATACACCAGCCCTCGCGCGAGGAACTGCTGATAGGTCTGCGCACGCGCGATGGCGGCAAAAAACTGCTTATAAACGCGGGCTCGGGCTCGGCGCGCATACACCTCACAACGCAGGAGATAGAAAACCCGAAAACTCCGCCGATGCTGTGTATGCTCCTGCGCAAGCACTTATCATCGGGCAGACTTATCGACATTCGCCAGGACGGCTTTGAGCGAATACTTTTTCTTGATTTTGAGTCCACCGACGAGCTGGGCGACAGAGCCAGTCTGACACTTGTTGTGGAGATAATGGGCAGATGCTCAAACGTGATACTTGTCAGCGGCGAGGGAAGGATAATAGACAGCATACACCGCGTAAACCCCGACGGCAGCGCGCGCCCCGTTCTGCCGGGAATGAAGTATGAAGCTCCACCGCGCGAGCAGAGGCTGAACATTTTTGCTGCGCCGCGTGAGGAGCTTGAGCAGAAGCTCAAGGAGTTCCCAAAGGCAGAGCTGAGCAAAACGCTTTTGAAGGTCTGCGAGGGAATATCCCCTATCTTTGCGCGTGAGTGTGCAGATATTGCGCTGCACGGCGGCGATGCACCTATCGAGGATATGAAAAGTGATGATTTTGACCGCCTTGCGTGCTATATCAAAAGCATAGGCGAGCAGATAGAAAACGGCGTGAACCATTATACTCTCGTAAGGACAAAGGAAGGCGCGTTCAAGGATTTCTGCTTCTGCGATGTAACGCAGTACGGCTCGCTTATGGATACCAAAAGCTTTGGCTCGCCCAGCGAGCTGCTCGATCATTTCTACCTGCACAGGGATATGTTCGCGCGCGCAAAGCAAAAAGCATCGGATCTTTTCAAGCTGGTGGGCAATCTCACCGAGCGCACAAGGCGGCGTGTTGAAAATCAGAAAGCAGAGCTGCTCGACTGCGCAGACCGCGATAAATATCGCATTTACGGAGATCTGATAATGGCGAATATAGGCGAGCTTATCAAGGGTATGAGCTGGTGCAGTGTAACGAATTACTACGATGAAGAGCTTTCACAGATGCAGATACCGCTTGATAAAAAACTCTCGCCGCAGGAGAACGCGCAGAAATATTACAGCCTTTACCGCAAGCTCGACACCGCCGAGGGTAAGCTGAAAAAGCTGATAGTGCAGGGCGAGGAGGAGCTTGTATACCTCGACAGCGTTTACGAATCGCTCACACGCGCACAGACCGAAAGCGAGCTTACAGAGCTGCGCCAGGAGCTTGCAGACGAGGGATATATACGCTTGCAGGGCACGAAAAACAAGCCCCCGAAGGCACTTCCGCCGATGCGGTTCAAAAGTGAGGGATTCGTTATCCGCGTGGGAAGAAACAACCGCCAGAATGACAGGCTCACCTGCAAGGAGTCGGAGAAAACGGATCTGTGGCTTCACACCAAGGACATCACGGGCAGCCACGTTATCATCAGCGCGGAGGGAAAAGAGATACCCGGATCGGTCATTTACACAGCCGCACGGCTCGCGGCGTATTTCTCAAAGGGCAAGGATTCATCGCAGGTCGCTGTGGACTACACCCCCGTAAGATATGTCAAAAAACCAAATGGTGCAAAACCGGGCATGGTGATATTCACAAACAATAAAACTATGTACGTTGCACCGCTGTCGTCCGAGGAGGTCGATGAACTGAAAAGCCCGCTTTGAAAAACTGCTGAAAACTTTTTACCTCGGAGCAAAGCCGATGTAAGCTTGCTTAACATCGGCTGCGACGAAGAAACTTCACCGCCGCGATAGAGGCGGGGAATATCGGTGAATATGTTATAAAAAACGCTTGAAAGCGGCAATCCGATTTGTTCAATTAGATATATACCGCAAAGGGCAAATACTATTGACTTTTAGACGAAAAAGCGGTATAATTGATATTGCCAGAAATCATAATAATGGAGGTTTTTCAAATGGGAAGAGTTTACAACTTTAGTGCAGGTCCTGCTGTACTTCCTGAGGAAGTGCTCAAAGAGGCTGCAGAGGAGATGCTCGATTACAAGGGCACAGGCATGAGCGTTATGGAGATGTCTCACCGTTCAAAGGCTTATGATAATATCATCAAAGAGGCTGAACAGGATCTTCGCGACCTTATGAACATACCTGACAACTACAAGGTCATCTTCAGACAGGGCGGCGCAAGCCTGCAGTTTGCTGAGGTACCAATGAACCTGATGTACAACGGCAAAGCTGCTTACATCATCACAGGTCAGTGGGCTAAGAAGGCTGCTGCTGAGGCTGAAAAGTTCGGTGAGGTAGTAAGAGTTGCATCGTCTGCTGACAAGACCTTCTCTTATATCCCTGACTGCTCCGATCTTGATATTCCTGAGGATGCTGACTATGTTTACATCTGCGAGAATAACACTATCTACGGCACAAAGTATAAGACTCTGCCTAACACAAAGGGCAAGACTCTCGTAGCAGACGTTTCGAGCTGCTTCTTGAGCGAGCCTATAGATGTTACAAAGTACGGCGTTGTATACGGCGGCGTTCAGAAGAACATTGGTCCTGCAGGCGTTCAGATCGTTATCGTTCGTGAGGATCTGCTCAAGGACGAGCCTGCTGTTAAGTGCACACCTACTATGATGAACTGGAAGATCCAGGCTGATAACGATTCACTTTACAACACACCTCCTTGCTACGGCATCTACATCTGCGGCAAGGTATTCAAGTGGATCAAGAAGATGGGCGGCCTTGAGGGCATGAAGGCTCACAACGAGAAGAAGGCTAAGATCCTTTATGATTTCCTTGATTCTTCAAAGATGTTCAAGGGCACAGTAAGACCTCAGGACAGATCTCTTATGAACGTTCCTTTCGTAACAGGCGATGAGGAACTTGATAAGAAGTTCGTTGCAGAGGCTAAGGCTGCAGGTTTTGAGAACCTCAAGGGTCACAGAACAGTTGGCGGTATGAGAGCTTCCATCTACAACGCAATGCCTATCGAGGGCGTTGAGAAGCTTGTAGAGTTCATGAAGAAGTTCGAGGCTGAGAACACCAAGTAATAGAACCTTAACGCATACGGGGCGAGTTGTGTCGTCCCGTGTGTTATCTTATTATCATTATCGGAAAGAGGTAAGGAAAAAATGGTAAATGTACTGACACTCAATAAGATCGCCGCTGTCGGCACAAGCAGACTCGGCGCAGACTACAACGTAACTGATAACTGCGATGCTCCTGAGGCAATAATGGTTCGTTCTGCAAAAATGCACGATATGCAGTTCAAGGATAACCTGCTCGCTATCGCTCGTGCAGGCGCAGGCACAAACAACATCCCTGTTGACAAGTGCGCAGAGGAAGGCATCGTTGTTTTCAACACACCGGGTGCTAACGCTAACGCTGTTAAGGAGCTTGCAGTCTGCGGACTTCTGCTTGCTTCAAGAAAGATCCCCGAGGCTATCGAGTGGGCTAAGACTCTCAAGGGTCAGGGCGACGAGGTAGGCAAGCTTGTTGAGAAAGGCAAGTCCAACTTCGCAGGCAACGAGATCACAGGCAAGACACTCGGTCTTATCGGTCTTGGCGCTATCGGCGGAAAGCTCGCTAACATCGCTATCTCACTTGGTATGGACGTTATCGGCTATGACCCGTTTCTCTCTGTAGGCGCGGCTCTCAACCTCAAGCCACAGGTAAAGGTCACAAACAATATCGCTGACATCTACGCAAACAGCGATTTCATCTCCCTGCACCTGCCATACAATGCAGATACAAAGGATACTATCAATAAGGATACTATCGCACAGTGCAAGGACGGCGTAAGGATCCTCAACTTCGCAAGAGGCGAGCTGGTAAACGGCGAGGCTATCGTTGAGGCTCTTGCAAGCGGCAAGGTCGCAAGATACGTTGTTGACTTCCCATCTGACGCAGTTCTTTGCGTTGACAATGTTGTTGCTATCCCTCACCTGGGCGCTTCTACCGAGGAGAGCGAGGACAACTGCGCAGTTATGGCTGCTGACGAGCTGAAGGATTACATCGAGAACGGTACTATCAAGAACTCGGTGAACTTCCCTAACGCTGAGCTTGCAAAGACAGGCGACACACTCGTTTGCGTTCTGCATAAGAACGTACCTGCTCTTATCACACAGATCACAGGTGCTGTTGCTGACAAGGGTGCTAATATCGAGAATATGGTAAACAAGTCCAAGAAAGACTGGGCTTACACAATGCTCGATGTTAAGGGCGAGGCTGATATCGACGCTATCAAGGCTATCGACGGCGTTGTAAGAGTAAGAGCTCTTTGATAATAAAAACAAATGTAAAGCGTTCGCAAAAAACTGCGGGCGCTTTTTTTCTTTTGCCGTTTTGAATAGGACAGCTTTTTTTGTGCATATACTCTACCAAAACCACTATGGAGGGAAAACTATGAACGAACGACACAACGCGATACTTGAAGACCGCCGCAAGCTGATGCTGACAGGCGTGACAGATGTTGAAAGCTTTGACGAAAAGCAGGTCGGGCTTTACACACAGCTCGGTGAGCTTACCATACGCGGAAAAGACCTGCACGTCAGCGAGATGTCGCTGGAAAGCGGAGAGCTTTCGGTCGAGGGGGAGATACAGGCTCTTATCTACGGCGATAAGGACAGGACTAAAAAGCTCGGCTTTATCGGCAAGCTGTTTCGGTAAGGGGGAGCGAAAGTGAGGGAAATGTCTTTTACGCTTGAGGCGGAAACGCAGATATATCTGCTTTCTATCCTGCTCGGAGTCGGCATAAGCATTGTATATGACTTTTTCAGGGCGGTGAGAGCGCTTTTCAGGCACAAAGGCTGGCTGGTTGCCGCCGAGGATATCGTCTTTTCAGCACTTGCGGGCTTTGCGGTGTTCACCTTTGCGACGCAGCTGACGGGCAAGCTTCGCGTGTTCACCCTGTTTGGAATGGCGGCGGGGTTTGTACTGTGGCATTTCAGCGCGGGAAATCTTATAATTTTTGTTTTCCGCAAAGCTGTCGGGTGGCTCAAACGGCGGTTTATCAAGCCTTTGGGCTCGATTATCCATAAAATTGGACAAAAAATGCGCCCGCGGTTTGTGAAAAATCACGTTTATTTGAATAAAAATAAAAAAATTAGCCAAAAGCCCTTGAAAGTTGACTTTTAAGTGTTGTATAATGTATGGGAATAGGTTTGTGTGAAAACCAAGGAGGAGCAAAAAATGACAACAAAAGATATAGAGATAGAGAAAAATGCAGAGCAGACAGATGCTCAGAACGAACAGACAGAGCAGCAGGAGCCTGAGGAGCTTGCCCCGAAAAAGAAGAGAAAGCTCGCAAGAAGGCTGTTTGTGATAATCGCGGTTTGCTTCAGCGTGTATATGGGTATCACGATAATCTACGATAAAGCCGAGATAGCAAGGCTGAGATCGGAAACATCGGAGATATCAAAGCAGATAGACGAGGAAAAGGCGCAGAATGACGAGTACTCCAGAATGCTCGATTCGGGCGAGAAGGAATATATGAAGAAGATCGCTATCGACAAGCTGGGCTATGCGTATCCCGAGGAAAGAAGATTTTACATAGTAAATCAGAATAAATGACCGTGAAAACGGCTCACTTATATATTTTCATTTTTTTAGAATGGGGAAAGTAAATACGATGCAGTTAGAAGTTGGAAACATCTACGAGGGCAAGGTCACAGGCATTACTAAGTTCGGAGCATTTGTCGAGCTTGACAAGAACACTACGGGAATGGTGCATATTTCTGAGGTCGCCAATACGTTTGTCAGCGAGATAAAGGACCACATCAGCGAAGGGCAGACTGTCAAGGTAAAGGTGTTAAGTCTTGGCGATGACGGCAAGATATCGCTGTCGATAAAGAAGGCTCTGCCGCAGCAGGAAAGACCGAACAAGTTCAGGCAGGGCGGTGCAAAGCAGGCAGGTCAGGGACAAAACAGAGCGCCGAAAAAGCAGTTTGATGCAAAGCCTGTCGATTTTACCAAGAACCCTCCGCCTGTCTACGAAAGCGCAAATTCGGGAAATGCGGATTTTGAGGATATGCTTTCAAGGTTCAAGGCAAGCAGCGAGGAAAGGTTTTCCGATCTGAAAAAGACTATGGATAATAAAAGACGCTCACCGTCAAGACGCAAGTAAGGTCTTTTCGGGGCGCAGCAGGATAGGAACTAAACATAAGGCGGACGGCGGCGCTTGGTCGGGGTTCGCCTTTTTTGCAGGAGAGAAAAAATGAAGAACTTCAAAAGAACATTCGCGTTTATATTTTTTATGCTCGCAGGGATAGTCCTCGGCGCGTTTCTCGCATACATCTGCGACGGCAAGAGCTATGTAGGCTGGCTCGCGTGGGGGAAGAATATCGGTGTTGAGAACGTTTCGGTAGACCTGTATGTGATAAAGCTCTCCTTCGGGCTTATGATAAGGGCAACGATATCGCAGATATTCACTATTGCAGCGGCTTTGATAGTCTTTTCAAAGACCTGTAAAAATCTCTGACAGACAGGAGAGGGGCATAATGAAAAACAAAGCGCTGGCGCTTGTGATGTGCCTTTGCATATTTGTCAGCCTTGCTGCCTGCGGCAGACCCGATATTATCGGCGACAACCTCGTTATGCAGGCAAGAGAGGACTACGAAAAGCTCGATTCGGCGCAGGTGGAGATGACCAACACCGAAACGGGCAAGGTCGAGCAGATCTTCACGTTCAAGTATTCGTCGGACGGCGTGCTGACCTATAAGGACTGGAAGCTTATCGACGGCGAGGAAAATGTCGAGTTCAATGACGGCGAGACGAATGTTTACCTCAGGGACGGCAAGTATTATCAGTACAACAAGGGCGATGAAAAGTTCGTAAAATACACCCGTACAAGAACGCACAAAAAAGCGCAGGATACTATGCTGACCTATATCCCCTCGGCGATAACCGATGCAAGAATGCAGCACGTTGACAACACCGACGAGGTAACGCACGTTTACGATGTCGGCAAGATAAATCCCGCTGTACCGCAGGGCGCACAGGCAACAGGCTTTGCGGTGAAGTATGTGTTCAGAAAAAGCGGCGAGCTTATAAGCTTTACCGAGACTACCATCTACGAGCTCGACGGCAAGGAAACGAGAATTGCATACAAGACGGAGATAAAGCAGAAAAACAGCGTCGGCGAGATAGAAAACATCATCGGGCAGGAAGAGTAAAAATGTATTGTAACGGGATCATCATAAGGCGGGAGTCTGACGAAAGGTACAGAGGTATCGACAGCTGCGATTCACGCGGCGAGAACTGGTACCTGTATGACGACCCCGAGCTTGAGGCTTTCTATGAAGAAAATATCGAGCGCACCTATTACGATATGGGCATTGAAAACTGGGTATGCGTGTGTACGGATATGGAGTATATCCGAAAGTATATAAAAAAGTCGCAGGAGCTGGGGATAAAATATCGTTTGCTGCTTTGCGAGACCAATATACCGCAGCCGCAGTTTGAGCCGCCAAAGTGCGAGCGTATTTTTCTTGGGTTTGATCATGCCTACACGGGCGGTGATTACTATTCGTCTGTGTATAACGAAGTCCCTTACGTCTTTTCGCAGTTCAAGGTCAACGAGAACGAGCTGCTCGGGACTTACGAGGAAATGACTGCGTACCTCGCCGCAAGGCAGGAGTTTGTAAGCACTCACCCGCCCTACACCCTTGAGGGCGGCGACTTTGCCGTGTACAGACTGTGGGAACTCAAAGATCTGATCTGAAAGCCGTACAGACAGCGCGCTGTATGGCTGTTGTTTTAAAGGAGGTAAAAAAATGAAAGTGCAGATCCTGAACGGACAGAGCATACCAAACATTCCCTGGCAGGATAAGCCGCAGGGCTGCAGCGATATCGTGTGGAGATATTCTCACAACCCGATAATAGCGCGCGATGCCGTAAAGTGCGCAAATTCCGTGTTCAACTCGGCAGTAGTGCCTTTCGGCAAAGGCTTTGCGGGAGTTTTCAGGATAGATGACAAGCGCCGCGCGATGCAGCTGCACGCAGGCTTTTCAGATGATGGCGTGAACTGGGATATCAACGAGGAGCGCATCGAATTTGTGCAGGCAGACTCCGCCTCCGAGGAAGTCAACAAGTGGCTGTACGGCTACGACCCGCGCGTTGTGTTTATTGAGGACAGATACTACGTTACCTGGTGCAACGCCTTTGACGGACACCCGACTATCGGCGTGGGCTATACGTTTGATTTCAAGACGTTCTATCAGTGCGAAAATGCCTTTTTGCCGTTCAACCGAAATGGTGTGCTTTTCCCGCGTAAGATAGGCGGCAGGTTCGCTATGCTCTCGCGCCCGTCAGATGACGGCCATACGCCGTTTGGCGATATCTACATCTCCCACTCCCCCGATATGAAATACTGGGGCGAGCACAGGCACGTTATGTCCCCGTTTATGCCGTGGGAGTCCACAAAGATAGGCGCAGGTCCTATCCCTATCGAAACGAGCGAGGGCTGGCTGTGCTTTTATCACGGCGTGCTGCAATCGTGCAATGGCTTTGTTTACAGCTTTTCCGCCTGCATACTTGACACAGACGAGCCGTGGAAGGTCAAGTACAGATGCTCACAGTACCTGCTCAATCCGCGCGAAGTTTACGAGTGTGTCGGAGATGTGCCGAATGTGACCTTCCCGTGCGCCGCACTGTGCGATGCAGATACAGGCAGAGTTGCGATATACTACGGCTGCGCCGATACTGTCGTGGGACTTGCATTTACGACCGTTGATGACGTGGTGGAGTATGTCAAGGCAAATTCATCAGTCTAAAATATCGACGACAGATCGGGAAACTGCGTATCATAAAGCAGCTGCGCCCAATCGCTGATACTTTTCAGCTCCGCAAGAAAATCATCACTGCCCGCCTCGTACAGCGCGGGCAGTTTTTTTACCGCGCGCGACATATCCGCCATAGTCGGTTCTGCGGTGATGTAGGTCATCGCAAGGTAATAATCCTCCCAGTAGTCCTCCAGCTCGGCGAGGGCTTTTTTTACATCGCCGCCGTGCAGATACGCCTGCTCGGTGCGCTGCACAAGCCCTTTGAGCTGCTCGTTGCCGCGGCTTATCGCATACACGGAAAACACCGAGATAAGCGCTATCGCCGCTATCATAGCGATGCTTGCATAAAGCCTTTTCACGCGCTTTTGCCCCCTTTCGCATTATCAAACGGCACTATCGCCGTGCTGCCGTCCTCGGTGCAGGTCATAAGAAAAATATCCCTGACCTGCCTGCCCTGCGCTTTCAGGACGCTGTCAAGCCACGCGCGGTCAAAGCCGAGGCTGTGCAGCGGCTCGGCAAGCACCTTTCCGCTGTCGATGATAAGCTTGGGCGGGTCGGCGTCCTCACCTTTTATCTTCATATCGCCGCAGGTGACGTTCTGAAACTGCTGGCGCTGGTAAACGCTTATCTTGCCCGTTGTTTCGACCACCGCAAGCTGCACTTGCGAGATGTCAAAGACCTGCTGACTGCGCAGGCTCTGCATAAGATCATCCACCGAGAAACGCAGGTCCTTCATCACCTTCTGGTCTATCCTTCCGCCCGAGATTATGATCTTCGCCGAACCGCAGATCGCCTTGCGCAAAGGACGGAATTTCAGCGAAAGGTGCGATAGTATCACGTCAAGGCTTACCAGCGTCAGTATCGGCACGATGCCCATTATCATCGGTATGCTCACGTTTTCAACAGGCAGCGTCGCGATGTTTGACAAAAGCACCGTCACCACAAGTTCACTGGGCTGAAGCTCGCCAAGCTGGCGCTTGCCCATAAGACGTATCGAGAATACTATCACCGCGTAAAGTATTATCGCCCTGAAAAATACAATAAACATTTGCCCGCCTCCGAATAGTTTTGAAAACAGTATTGACCGTCGTGCGATAAACTATTCACAAGCGCGTAAATGCGCCGTTTGTGATAGTTTGGTGAAATATAGCGGCGGCATATTGTTCAAATGTACAAAAAACAGGTCAAGCAGTATTTAAAATTGCGTAAAATTTATGAAATCACGATTTCTTTATTGACATTGAATTGAGTATAATATATAATTAGACTGTGCAAATATCTATATATTTTTTTATTGTCAGAACAATTTTTTGATGGAGGAAGAGAGAATGAATACTATCAAATTTTGTCTCAAATGCGGTCATCCAGTAGGACCCGAAGACAAGTTCTGCCTGGGGTGTGGTGCAAACATCGCTGAGATGCAGGCGCAGCAGAGCGCTGGCGCAGCAGGCGATCAGCCGGTTCAGAACACTATGAATACCCAGAATACACAGAACACAGTTAACACACAGAACACACAGAATACCTTCCAGCAGCCACAGCAGCCGCAGGGATTCCAGCAGCCACAGGGTCAGCCGGGCGCTGCATTCCAGCCGCAGCAGAACAACTTCTATGCTGCACAGCCGCAGGCAGGCTTCGGCGCACCGGGCGCAGCTGTTAAGAAGGGCGACAGCTGGTTTGCAAAGAACCTCAAGCTGATAATCATTATCGCAGCAGCACTCGTGCTTTGCATCGTAGGTTTCTTTGTTATCAAGCATATTTTCTTCAGATTCCAGAAGATCGACGCAAAAGATCTTATCAAGGTAGAGTTCAAGGGCATTGAGTCCGCAGGTGTTGCAACTGCAAAGCTCAACAAGTACCCTGACAGCGTTTATGCTGCTGACGGCCTTACCAGCGCACTTGACGATTACGGTCTTGGCAATCTTGGCGGCGATGATGATGACGATGACGACAAGAACGCAGTTTCACCTTATTTTGAAGTAGGCAAAAAGCTTGAAAACGCTTTCTCAAAGGCAGGCGACGCAAAGGAAGCACGCAAGATGCGTGATGCACTCCTGAGCGAGAACGCAGGTCTGAAGATACTTATCAACGGCGAAGAG
The DNA here is from genome assembly GCA_902786965.1 of uncultured Ruminococcus sp. Classification (GTDB taxonomy): domain Bacteria; phylum Bacillota; class Clostridia; order Oscillospirales; family Ruminococcaceae; genus Hominimerdicola. The sequence goes on from CADAEJ010000018.1 coordinate 12,984, forward strand.
GGCAACGCAAAGGGTCTCAAGAACGGCGATAAGGTAACCATCAAGCTCGAATTCAACGAGTCTTACCTCAAGGATAACAACATCAAGATTGAGAACGCTGAGTACGAGGTAGAGGCTGAAGGTCTCAAGACAGGTACAAAGGTTGATCTGTTCAAGGATGTTGATGTTAAGTTCACAGGCAACGACGGTTCAGGCTATGCACAGCTCGATACCGAAAACGCACAGCCATTCGTAAGATACACATTCAAGGATACATCCAGCAACAGAAAGCTCAAGAACGGCGACAAGATGATCGTTGTTGCAAGACTCAGAGGCGCAACACTTGTTGATGAATCTGACCCGACAGGCGCTGCATTCCTTGAGTATGACGGCAACTACTACACTGCTGAAAAGATCACCGAGGAAAAGGAATTCACCGTATCGGGTCTGAAGGAAATGACCAAGGTGGATATCTTCGAGGGCATCAAGATCGAGTACAGATATGCAACACCTTATCTGCGTGCATACAAGGTAAATACCGATAACTGCCCTGATATCGTTAAGAACGGCGTTAGATTCTACATCGAAACAACAGATATTCTCAAGATCGGCGATAAGATCAAGGTAAAGGCTTATCCTAAGAACTCCTTCACAGAGGCTGGCAACGTTCCTGACGGCACACCTGATGAGGACGGCTACTATGTAAAGGAGATCGAGGTCGGCGAGGATGCTCCTGCATATCTCACAAAGGAGACTGCTCCTGCAAACAGCGCTAAGTTCAACGCATTCTTTGAGGCTGCTACAAAGGATATCACTACCAAGGGTACTGACAGAACTTACATCAGCGGCTTCAGCGCAGGCGGAAAGATCACCGCTATGGCATTCAAGGAGACCAAGACCTACCTTATGGAGAACAACGAGGCTTCTACATCTTCTACCAAGGCTTATATCGCAAAGACATATACCGTTACCGTTACGACAGATAAGGGTACAAAGACTGCTTATGGTCTTATCCAGCTGAGAAACCCGATCATTGAGGGCGGCGAGGCTAAGGTAGATATGAGCGATGATGATAAGCCAAGCTACACCGCTTACATCTACGAGAAGGAAGAGAACGTTAAGTCACGTCTTGAGAACCTTAACAGAAACTATTCACTGATCGACGTTGCAGCAGCTCCGGCAAATACTGAAAAGCCTGCTGAGACTACAACCAAGGCAGAGGATAAAAAGCCTGAGGAAACTACAACTACAAAGGCTGCATAATTTGCAAAATAATAAAGAGGACCGAAAGTTCGGTCCTCTTTTTTTGTGCTGTGTTTTAAAGCTGCGCAAGCTCGGCAAAGTGCTGCCGCAGCGATGGGTACAGCTTTTTGTAGAGTGCATAGACCTTTTCGTAAGCCGCTGCTCTCTCGCTGTCGGGTGCGCAGACTTTATCGGGTCTGACTGCCGCATCGCACGCCTGCTCAACGCTTGGATAAATGCCTGCGCCCACCGATGCAAGTATCGCCGCACCGAGCGCAGGTCCCTCGCTGCTTGAAACAGTCTTTACCTCGCAGCTGTAGAGGTCGGCAAGCATTGAGCGCCAAAGCGGTGATGCCGCGCCGCCTCCGCAGGCAGCCATATCGGAAATGTCAACGCCTGTGCTTTTGAAAATATCCACGCAGTCACGCAGAGAGAACGCAACGCCCTCCATTACCGCGCGCAGCATATGCTTTTTTGTGTGCAGCGCCGAAAGTCCGAAAAATACTCCGCGTGCATTCGCGTCAAGGTGCGGAGTGCGCTCGCCCATAAGATACGGCAGGTACAAAAGCCTTTCGCTGCCGATGGGAACGCTTTGCGCCTCGCGGTTCATCAGCTCGTATTCGTCAATGCCAAGCTGCGCTGCCGCCTCTTTTTCCGCGCCGCAGAAATTATCTCTGAACCATCTGAGTGAAAGTCCTGCCGCCTGCGTAACGCCCATAACGTGCCAGCTGCCGGGCACAGCCGCGCAGCAGGTGTGTATCCTGCCGGCTGGGTCGATAAGCGGCTTGTCGGTGTGTGCAAAGACCACGCCCGAGGTGCCTATTGTCGTGAACGCCCTGCCCTGTCTGCAAACGCCCGTACCGAGCGCCGCAGCAGCGTTGTCGCCCGCGCCGCCGACCACGATAGTCCCCTCTTTGAGCCCTGTCAGCTCGGCTGCCTGTTTTGTTACCCTGCCCGTGACCTCGCAGGATTCGTAAACGGGTGCGAGCAGGTCTTTGTCGATGCCAAGTATTTGGCAAAGCTCGCCCGACCAGCAGCGGTTCTTAACATCAAGCAGCTGCATCCCGCTTGCATCTGATACCTCTGCTGCAAGCTCGCCCGTCAGCACATACCGCAGGTAATCCTTTGGCAGAAGTATGTGCCTGCACTTTTCAAAGATATGCGGCTCGTTGTCCATCACCCAAAGTATCTTTGCGGCTGTCCAGCCCGTAAGTGCGGGGTTTGCGCTTATCTGCGCGATCTTATCCCCCGCAAGCGAGTTCATCTTTTCGACCTGCTTTGCAGTGCGCTGATCGCACCAGATTATTGACCTTCGCAAAACGTTACCATCACCGTCAAGCATCACAAGTCCGTGCATCTGCCCCGAAAGCCCTATGCCTGCGATATTTGCACTGTCGATGCCGCTTTTGGCGATGACCTGCGATACGGTTTGCAGCATCGCGTTTTTCCAATCTGTCGGCTCCTGCTCGGCATAGCCGTTTTGCACCTGGTAGAGAGGGTACCCCGCAGATGCCGATGCGATCGTGTTTCCGCGCTCGTCAAACAGGACTGTTTTTGTGCCGCTCGTGCCGCAGTCGATACCAAGCAGATATTTCATGCGCCTGCCCCCTTTTAGTCGTCCTTTTCGAGAATAAAATACGTGTCGCAGTTCTCGGTCTTCAGCTCCTTTATCCGCCAGCCCAGGTCAAGCAGCTCGTTTAGATGCTCAACGCGCTTGAAGCGGTCGATCTCGGGAGGTGAAGCCTCGCTTTTCTCACTGCACTTTGTTATATAGAATTTCTTTTGCATGTCGTATCCCCTTTCGGTAAAATATCGGTATATAGATATTATACAATGTTTTTTCAAGGATTTCAACTGTTTTTGTTGAATAATACAGTCGTTTTATGACGAAACTGTCCGCGAATGCCAAAAATGCAAAAAAACCGCGCAAATGCTTGCAAAAAGTCCGTTTCGGTGGTATAATATTTTGGGGAATATTTTTATAGGGGGGGAAAGAGCATGAAAACGATACACAACGCCGTTAAAAGTCAGCCGCGTGCAAAAAAGAAGCCAAAGAAGCTCATTCGTATCGCGTTTTCAAAGAAGACGACCATCATTCTGCTTTTGCTGATACAGTTCACGCTTATCCTGCTTACGTTCACAACGCTCAGCTGGATGTCAACATACGTGCGCATAATCTTTTCGATGCTCTCGGTTTTTCTTGGATTTGTCATCATCAACACCAACGAGAACCCCGCGTACAAGCTTGCGTGGATAGTTCCGCTTATTGCGGTGCCTGTGTTCACATCTGTTTTGTACCTTATCCTCAACAATCAGTATTCATCGCGCAGGCTAAAGACAAAGTACGCCAAAAAGTGCGAGGAAACAAAGAAATACCTAAAGACCGAGCGCACTTTGCTGAACGATATTGCCAAAGAGGACAGGGATTTTGAAAAAATGGTGCGCTACATCGACCACTACGGCGGCTACCCTGCCTACCGAAACTCCGAGGCGGTGTATCTGCCATTTGGCGAGACCAAGTTCGCGGTCATGCTTGAGGAGCTTCGCAAGGCGAAAAAGTTTATCTTTATGGAGTATTTCATCATCGACGACGGCAAGATGTGGCAGGCTGTTGTTGACATTCTGCTTGAAAAGGTCACGCAGGGTGTCGAGGTGCGGCTTATCTATGACGGCATGGGCAGCCAGTTCACTCTGCCTTTCAGATATAAGCAGAAAATGGCTGAAAAGGGCATAAAGACGCTGGTTTTCAACCCTTTCAGACCGATGATATCCTCTGTTCAGAACAACCGCGACCACAGAAAGATACTTGTTGTTGACGGCAACGTTGGCATAACGGGCGGTGTGAACATCGCGGACGAGTACATCAATCAGAAAAACCGCTTCGGGCACTGGAAGGACAATGCTATCCTTGTGCGCGGCGAGGCGGTGTGGAATTTCACTATGATGTTTATTCAGATGTGGGACGTTATCTCGGGCGAGCGCACACGGTGCGAGCTTTACCGTCCCGACGAGGCGCAATTCCCTGTTACAGACGGTGTTATCATTCCCTACGGCGACTCACCGCTTGACGATGAAAACGTCGGCGAGCTGGTTTATATGGACATCATCAACAATGCAAATGACTACATCTACATCACAACGCCCTATCTTATCCCCGATAATGAAATGGTTACGGCGCTTGGCTACGCGGCAAAAAGCGGTGTAGATGTGCGAATAATCACTCCGCACATACCTGATAAGTGGTATGTACACTGCATCACGAGGTCGTTCTACAAAGACCTTATGGACCTGGGCGTGCGCATTTACGAGTACCAGCCGGGATTTATCCACGCAAAGACGTTTGTTTCGGACGACGATACTGCCGTTGTGGGAACTATCAATCTTGACTACCGCAGCTTGTATCTGCACTTTGAGTGTGCGACCTATGTGCACAGATCGCGCTGTATTGCCGATATAAAGGCGGATATGCTGGATATGTTTGAAAACAGCTGTGATGAAGTGACCTATGACGATATTGAGGATCGCTCGGTGTTCAGCAAGCTTACCTCTGCTGTGCTCAAACCGTTCGCTCCTCTGCTGTAAATCAGTATTTGTACTATTATCAAATCAGTAGAGGTATGCCCGAAGGGGTTTTAGGGGGCGACCGGAAAGCCCCCTAAACAAGAGCCATTCAATCCGC
>CADAEJ010000018.1:17974-54908 GCA_902786965.1 uncultured Ruminococcus sp.
CTTGCCGAGCGCGCGAAGCGTCAGGGTATTCCGCCGTCTGCGGACGGCGGCAAGGGCTCTGCCCTTGACCCGCCAGCCTTTTTTACGAGAAAAGGCTGGGCGAAAAACCTGTCTTGTCTTTGGCAAGTCCATAAAGGTAGTGCAGACCCACAAATACTGATTTGTCAATAAAAAAGACTTGGAAGAGATCCAAGTCTTTTTTCATTATCTTTTCTTTTTACGTTTTTCTTTGATAGCCGCCAGCGGATCGCCGAACTTTGCTTTCTGCTGGTCATAATCCATATCAAGCGGCTTTCTGCTGCTTTTGGTCATTGCGGCGCTCATCTTCTGCATCAGCAGGTTCTGTTCAAGCAGCGCGACTGCGTCCTCGCAGGTCTCCGCCTCGCCGTTTTGCAGATACTCTTTGATCGTGCCGATGTTGTCGATATAATCGGGCGAAAGGAAATCAAGTCTTGATTCAAGCCCTTTTTTGTAGTCATCGCGCTGTTTTTCTATCTGCTTTGTACGCTTGTCGAGCAGGTCTATCTGTTCCTTGATGCCGTTATTGACATCGACCTGTTCTTCCTGTGCGGCTTTGAGCTTTGCGTTGATTATCATTATCGAAACGACAATGCCGATGACAAACACCAAACAGCCGATAATGCCCGCAATTATCAGTTTAGTAAATATCAGACACACCAAAAACGCCGCCGCCGCAGCGATCGCAGCAATGCCGATACCGCGCAGCATCTTGCTCTTTTTCTCAAAGAGTCTTTCAACATAAGCGCTGTCGTGGATATACGTTTTGAGATACTCTTTATTCTGTTTATTGACTTCAACTGCGTCCTCGAAACCGTAATATCTGTCGATAAGATCGGCGACACGGTTTACGCGGTCGAGTTCTTTCTGGTCAGCCATAAAAAATCGTTCTCCTTTTAGCAAAACGCGTGGACATAATAGCACAAATACACAAATAATAGTATAACACACTCTGCGTTTTTTGTCAACGCATCTTCAGTCTATGCGGAAAAACAGTTATTTGTTTTCGTTTGTGGTCATAGTGATATTGGCTTTTTTCTGCTCTGCCTCTATCTTCTCCATCTGCTCGATGATATTCTTCTTTATCTCTGCGACAAAAGCCTTTGCAAACGGCAGGTTGTGTGTGAAGGGGTTGATAACGAAGCCGTCAACGTTTGGGAAAGCCTCGATAACGCTTGCAAGGTCGGGGAAGGTCATAATAAAGCCCTGTGCGCCCTGAGCCTGCTCGTTTCTGAACTTCAGCAGAGACTCGTGGTCGGTGAATGCGGGGATATACTTTTCGCCCTGCGGATTTTCTACCAGCACAAAGCGAGCCTGCTGGTTCTCGTTAAAGGAAAGTCTGTTATCCTTGCCCTGTGTAAGCTGTGCGTTATCGTTTCTGAATGCGGGAACAAAGTATGTCACATCAAAAACGGCTCTGTTCATAACATCGTTCTTGTTGTCGTCGGTGTAGTCTGCGCGCATTCTCTCGATTGCCTTTACAAACTCGGAGTTGTCGATGTTTTCAACAGCCTCCTGAAAATTTTCTGCCTTGTATTCTTCCATGGTTTTCAGTCTCCTTTTTCCTCTAAATTGGTTTCGATTATAAACTTAGGCCGAGCCTTTGTTTCAAGATATATCTTGCCGATGTATTCGCCTATGATCCCTATCGACAGAAGCTGAAGTCCGCCGATAGCCCAGATGGATATAACTATCGTTGACCACCCCGGGACAGCGTTGCCTATCGCCCAGGTGATAAGGAACCTTATCAGCATGATTATTGACACGAAAAAGATGAAAAATCCCAGAAACGTGATGAATCTTATCGGCTTTACCGAAAGCGAGGTGATGCCCTCGATAGCAAAGCCTATCATCTTTTTCAGCGGATACTTTGATTCGCCCGCCTGACGCTCGTTGCGAACGTAGGTCACGATGTCTGACTTAAAGCCGACCATCGGCACAAGTCCGCGCAAAAAGAGGTTGACCTCCTTGAACTCCATAAGAGCCTCGACAGCGCGCTTTGACATAAGGCGATAATCGGCATGGTTGTAGGTTATCTCCACACCCATGCGTGAGAGCAATTTATAGTAGCCCTGTGCTGTTCCGCGCTTGAATTTGGTATCCTTTTCGCGCGAGCTTCTTACGCCGTAGACTATCTCGCACCCCTGGGCGCGCTTTTCAAGAAAGCCGTCTACCGCGTTGATATCGTCCTGCAGGTCTGCGTCCATAGAGATGATTATATCGGCGTAGTTTACTGCCGTGTACATACCCGCAAGCAGAGCGTTCTGATGTCCCTTGTTGCGCGACAGCTTGACACCTGTAAAAAACGGTATCGAGTGGAGCTTCTGTATTATCTCCCACGTTTTATCCTTTGAGCCGTCGTCAACGAACATCACCTTGCTGTCGGGGTGGATCTTGCCTTCATCGACCAGCGTCTGCATTTTTTCAAGCAGAGCCTTTGCGGTTATGGGGAGCATCTCCTCCTCGTTGTAGCAGGGTATAACGATATAGAGTTTCTCAAGCATTGTTATCGTTCCTTCTTTTTATCTGACTTATTTTATGCCGTACAGCCGTTTGGCGTTCTCGCAGGTCATATCGCACACCTGCTGTTCGGTGAGCCCTTTGCGCTCGGCGACCACCTTGACCACCTCGGCGATCATCGGGCTTTCGCACCGCTGACCTCTGTACGGCGGCGGAGCCATATACGGACAGTCCGTTTCAAGCAGCAGTCTGTCCATCGGCACCTGCTGCAGGGCTTTGAGCGCCTTTTTTGAATTGCCGAATGCAAGCACGCCCGTAAAGCCGATATAAAGCCCCATACCAACAGCCTGCGCTGCCATTTCCGCGGAGCCTGAAAAGCAGTGTATTACGCCGCGCGAGCCGTGCTTTTTCAGCAGCTCCATAGTATCCTGCGAGGCGTTGCGCGAGTGCACGATAACGGGCAGGTCTTTTTCGTTTGCGAATACGAGCTGTTTTTCAAAGACCTCTATCTCCTTGTCTTTATCGTAGCCCTCGTAGTGATAGTCAAGCCCTATCTCACCTATCGCGGTGAGCTTGCCTGTGGCTTTTGCCGCTTCAAAAAGCTCGTTCAGCTTTTGCTCCCAGTCCTTTGGCAGAATGCTCGCAAACTCGGGGTGAAAGCCGACAGAGGTGTAAAAGTTTTTGTATCTCTTTGCATTTTCGATACCGAAAAGCGCCGAATCAACATCGGTCGCGGCGTGGTTGACATAGCTGACAGGTGAGCCCTCGCCCAGCACCCTGTCAAGCACCGCCTGTCTGTCATCATCAAACCAGTGGTCATCATAATGACAGTGCGAATCAAATATATTGTTCATTTGCACATTCCTTTCAACGTAATTGAGGGGGGAAGCCCTTCCGACCTCGGCGGGACTATCCTCAACAACACAGAGAGTATAACACAAATGCACGGAAAATACTTAATACATAAACATAGTTAGTATATCACATTTGCATACATTTGTCAAAGGCTCTTTTTCTTTATCTGCGCCGATGTGCGCGGATACCTGTCGGGTGTTGCGCTGACCTTATCTATTACAACGAGCGTTCTGCCGTCACCGTTTGGCAGGGTATATTCTGTTGTCTGCGTTATCTTTCCGCCAAGCAGCTTGACTGCGTCCTTTGCCTGCTTTATCTCCTCCTCTGCGCCCGAGCCTTTGAGCGCAAGGAACTTTCCACCGAGAGCAACAAACGGCAGGCAGTATTCGCACAGGTCAGAGAGGTTCGCCACCGCGCGTGCGGTCGCAAAGTCGAACTTTTCGCGGAACTCGGGGCTGTTGCCGAGATCTTCCGCGCGCGAATGTATGCAGGTCGCACCGAGGCTGAGTGAATCTGACAGCTGTGCAAGGAATGTGATCCTTTTTTGCAGGCTGTCAAGCAGAGTTATCTTGATATCATCGCGCCAGATCTTGACAGGGCATGACGGAAAGCCCGCGCCCGTGCCGACATCTATCAGCGTGCTTGCCTTGGGTATCTCCACCAGCGAGAAGGGGTATATGCTGTCAAAAAAGTGCTTGACGGATATGCCCTCGGGATCGGTTATCGCGGTGAGGTTGATCCTTTCGTTCCACTGCACGAGCATTTCGCTGTACATACCGAGGCGGTACATCTGCTCATCGGTTATCTCAATGCCCGCGTCTGCGAACATTTTTATAAACTTGTCCGATTCGATTATCATTTAAAGCTTCCTTTCTGTAAGGGAGTTTTCAATTCTGTCTGTTCTTTTGCTCAAGCCACACCAGCAAAACGCCCACATCTGCGGGGTTTACGCCGCTTATGCGGCTCGCCTGCCCTACCGACAGCGGCTTTATCTTATTGAGCTTTTCGATAGCCTCAAGCCGCAGGCTCGGTACGGTGTTGTAGTCAAGGTCGGCGGGGAGAGCTTTGCTTTCGAGCTTGCGCATTGCCGCGACCTGTTCAAGCTGTATCTTGATATAGCCGTCATACTTTATTTGCAGCTCGACCTGTTCGGTCACTTCCCTGTCAAGCTGCGGACGGTTTTTGTCAAACGGCGCGAGAATATCGTAGCTGACGCAGGGACGCTTTATCAGCTGCGAAAGCTTTATGCCGTTGGTAAGCTTATCTGTACCAAGACCTTCAAGCAGCTCGTTGAGCTTTTCGCTCGGTGCGAGGTTGACGTGGCTGACGCGGTCTATCTCCGCTGCGATAAGCTCATTCTTTTTAAGAAGATGCTCATACGCCTCGTCACTGACGAGCCCTATGCGGTGTCCCTCGGGGAGCAGGCGTATATCCGCGTTATCCTGCCGCAGCAGCAGACGGTATTCGCTGCGCGAGGTAAGCATTCTGTACGGGTCGGAGCAGCCCTTTGTCACAAGGTCATCTATCAGCGTGCCGATGTAGCTTGATGCCCTGTCAAGCACCAGCGGCGGCTCGCCCTTTATTTTCAGCGCCGCGTTGACACCTGCGACAAGTCCCTGTGCGGCGGCTTCCTCGTAGCCCGATGTGCCGTTGAACTGCCCTGCGCCGTAAAGACCGCTTATGTTTTTGAACTCCAGCGTTGCGAGCAGCTGTGTGGGGTCGCAGCAGTCATACTCGATAGCGTAGGCGTTGCGCATTATCTCAACGCGCTCCAGCCCCTTTATCGAGTGCAGAAATTGCAGCTGCACAAACTCGGGCAGCGACGAACTCATTCCCTGGAGGTAGTATTCCTCTGTGCCAAGCCCCATCGGCTCGATAAAAAGCTGGTGGCGCGGCTTATCGGAAAAGCGCATTATCTTGTCCTCGATAGACGGGCAGTAGCGCGGTCCGATAGCGTGTATGCGCCCCGAATAGATAGGCGAAAGGTGGATGTTTTCCTTTATTATCCTGTGAGTTTCCTCGTTTGTGTATGCAACATAGCACTTGACGATATTTTTCAGACCGCCCTTTGTCGAGAATGAAAACGGAACTATCTCATCATCGCCCGACTGCTCCTCAAGCTTGTCAAAGTCTATCGAGCGCTTGTGAACGCGCGCAGGGGTGCCCGTTTTGAAGCGGCGAATCTCAACGCCTGCATCAGCAAGGCTTTGAGTCAGCTTTTCAGCCGGCTTTACCGAATCCGGTCCGCTTGGGTAGGATACCGCGCCGACGTGGATAACTCCGCCGAGGTATGTGCCCGTTGCTATTACCGCCGCCTTGCAGCGATAGGTGGTTCCGAGCATTGTCTTAACTCCCGAAACTGCGCCGCCGTCAAACAGGATATCGGTTATCTCGGCTTGCTTTAAAAACAGGTTTTCCTGCTTTTCTATGATGTTTTTCATAAGGTTATGGTAAGCCACACGGTCTATCTGCGCGCGCAGAGAATGTACCGCAGGACCTTTGCCGCGGTTGAGCATACGGCTTTGTATCATCGTCTTGTCCGCTGCCTTGCCCATTTCGCCGCCAAGAGCATCTATCTCGCGCACGAGGTGCCCCTTTGCAGTGCCGCCTATTGAGGGATTGCAGGGCATATTAGCCACACAGTCAAGGCTTATGGTGAAAAGTGCGGTCTTTAAGCCAAGGCGCGCCGAAGCAAGCGCAGCCTCGCACCCTGCGTGACCTGCACCCACTATGATGACATCAAAATATTCTGTCTGCTCTGCCTTGTCCATTGTGACCTGTCTCCTTTTATGAAATTGCCTATTTACCTACGCAGAATTTTGCGAAAACATTATCAACGACCGCCTCGGTCGCCTTTTCGCCCGTAAGCTCAAGCAGCGCATCTGCTGCATAATCTATCATCACAGTCACCGCATCGAGAGTCTGTCCCGATTCGAGACTGTCAAGCGCGTTTTTCAGATACACCCGCGCCGTGTCAACGCAGGTCTTTTGCCTCTCGTTTGCGAATATATCGCTGTCGGCATCGTATGTGCCCGCGCCGAACATCTCCTCGACCGCGTGCTGTATGCCGTCAAGACCCTCGCCGTTTTTCGCGGATATCTCAAGCACCTCGCCGTATTTTTCAAGCTCTGCCTTGTTCGCCTGCGCTTGCAGATCGCTCTTGTTGAGTATCAGCAGCTTGTGCTTGTCAAGCTTTGAGATGTATTCAAGCAGCTGCCTGTCCTGCTCGTCAAGCGCCTGAGAGGAGTCAAACACCGCCATTATCAGCGATGCGCTGTCAAGCCGTTTTTTCGCAAGCTCGACACCCATCTGCTCGACCGTGTCGTTTGTTTCGTGTATCCCTGCGGTGTCCGACAGCTTGAGCATAACGCTGCCAAGCTGCGCACTTTCCTGTATAACATCGCGCGTTGTGCCTGCAATATCGGTAACGATAGAGCGCTCAAAGCCAAGCAGCATATTCATCAGCGCCGATTTGCCGACATTTGGCTTGCCTGCGATGCAGGTATCTATGCCGCTTTTGAAAATAAGTCCCCTGTCATAGTTTTTAAGTATCTTGTCAAGCACGCTTATCGCGTCCAAAAGGCTGTTTTTCAGCGTCTGAGTTTCGACCTGCGGCAAGTCCTCCTCGGGATAGTCCACCCACGCCGCAAGCTCGCCGAGTATCTCAACAAGGCGGTCTGTCAGCCGTTTTATCTGCTCGAAAAGCTTGCCCTGCCGCGCGAGGTTTGCCGAGTTCAGCGCCAATTCCCCCTGCGCGCTGATAGTGTCCATTACCGCCTCCGCCTGTGTCAGCGAAAGCTTGCCGTTCATAAAGGCGCGCTTTGTGAACTCTCCCCTGTCTGCGAGCTTTGCGCCCGCCGCAAGACACAGCCGCAGCACCTTTTTGGTGACGTATATACCGCCGTGACAGCTTATCTCGCAAACGTCCTCACCCGTATATGACCTCGGTGCGCGGAAAACCGTCAGTACGCCGTCATCGACAGTCTTTCCCTGTGGATCGGTTATCTTTCCATAGGCGCAGCTGTAGCCTGCCATTGACTGCACGCTCTCACAGCTTTGCGGAGAAAACACCGCAGCTGCGATATTTACCGCGTCCTCGCCGCTTATGCGTATCACAGATATACCGCCCTGTGCAAGCGGTGTCGAAACAGCGCAGATAGTAGACATAGCGCACCTCCCTTTAAGCTTCTGGGGGAAACCCTTTTGGACGAAGGTCGAGAACGGCAAAGCCGTTCTCTTGGGAGTAACCGTGGTAACGGTTACTCCGTTATCCCCCGAGAATAACCTTTGGATATTCTCGCAAGCGACCGCAGGTCGCTTTACCCCTATTCCTAAACCTTTTATTGCTTTTTCGCCATCGGGGTAAATACCCCGATAACGAAAAAGTAGTTAGAGTTCAAAAAGAGAATCTGAAGAATGATCATTTTCAAACGAATACCGCCAAACACTTAAAAAGAGTTGTGATATCCTATAGTCAGCGAGTATCCAGGTTAAAATCACCCAATATTATACCATATATAATGTGATTTGTAAAGCAAAGTGCATTTTATTCGGCAAAAGTTCAAATACTGTTGAAAATTTCGCGCAAGTGTGCTATACTAATTATGTATGTTTAAAATAACGAGAAAAAGGGGTAAGGCTAATGACAGCAGCCATTGAAAAAACGGGCTTTCTGAAAAATCCGCTGCGAAAGTCAAAGGAAAAATACGGGTGGGTGTTCCTCACAGCGTTTGTGATAATGGCAGTTTCCGTATTGCCGCGTACTATCGCAAACGGCGGTATATTCACCTATTACGGTGATTTCAACTCACAGCAGATAATGTTCTACCAGCACGCGCACGACTCGGTGCAGGCGGGCAATCTCGGCTGGGACTGGGGTACAGACCTTGGTTCGAGCTTTGTAGGTTCGTACTCGTTCTACCTGCTTGGCTCGCCGTTTTTCTGGATAACGACATTATTCCCGTCGTCATTCGTGCCGTATCTGATACCGTGGCTGCTCGCGCTGAAGACCGCAGTTGCATCGGTTTTCGCGTATGCATATATCAGGCGCTTTGTTGATGACCCTGCGGCTTGCTTTATCGGCGGACTGCTGTACGGCTGCTCGGGTTTTCAGATATACAATGTATTTTTCAACCACTTCCACGATGCGACAGCTTTCTTCCCGATACTGCTGATAGGCTTTGAAAAGCTCGTCGCGGAGAACAAAAAGGGCGCATTTGCTCTTGCAGTGGCGATAAACGCGCTGATAAGCTACTTTTTCTTCATCGGCGAGTGCGTGTTCCTGGTCATTTACTTCTTCCTGCGCTGCACGGACAAGGAGTTCAAGATAACCGTCAAGAAGTTCTTCTGGCTTATTTTTGAGGCAGTGCTTGGCGTTGCTATGGGCGCGATACTATTCCTGCCCGCTTGTATGGATATTCTTGGAAACCCGCGCCTTACCGAAAGGCTGTGGGGCTCGGATATGGTGTTCTACAGCGAGAACGTGCGCATACCGCGTATCTTCCAGGCGTTCTTTATGCTCAACGATATGCCTGCGAGAATAAACATCTTTGCATCCGACCGCGCAAGGTGGGCATCAATGGCGGGCTACCTGCCGATGTTCTCGATGGCGGGTGTTATCGGCTTTATGCGCACACGCCGCAAGCACTGGCTGACGCGCTCGGTGTATGTGTTTATGATAATGGCGTGCATACCGATACTCAACTCGTCATTTATGCTGTTCAACGCATCATATTACTGCCGCTGGTTCTATATGCCGATACTTCTGATGTGCCTTATGACCGCAAAGGTCTTTGCCGAGGAGCCCGATGACTTCAAGAAAGGCTTCTGGCTGGTGCTTGGCGTCGATGCGGCAATGCTCGCCGTGGGACTGCTTCCGAAGGAGGAAAACGGCAGACTGGTGTTCGGCAAGATAGCCCAGTACCCCGAGCTTTATTATATCCAGTTCATTATTACGGTGATCATGATACTGATGCTGGCGCTGCTTGTGTACTTTTTCTCGCATAAGGGCGTTAAAAGCGGTATCGGCTTTCTGCATCTTTCATACAAGCGCACCGCCTGCCTGATGACCGCTATCGCCTGCGGAGTGTGTATGTTCACCTGCGTGGTATACGGCTCGATACAGACCGAGTCGCCAAAGGACTACATCGCGCGCGGTGTCAACGGCAAGGAAAATATGGATATGCAGCTGCTTGAGACGAACAGTCTGCATTATAACCCCGACAACAGTTTCTACCGCATAGATACCTCCCCCGATATCGACAACTGGTGTATGTTCTGGGGAATGTCGTCGATGCGCTGCTTCCACAGTGTTGTAAATACGTCGATAATGGACTTCTACACGAGCCTGGGACAGACGCGTGACGTTGCATCGCGTATGGAAACAAACCTGTATCCCCTGCGCTCTTTGCTGTCGGTGAAATACTATTTCGATCAGCACGAGCTTAAAGAGGGCGAGTCCCCCGAAAGCCCCGGACTGCTCACGGGGTTCAAGTATGTGGGCAAGATGAACGGCTTCAGGGTGTTTGAAAACGAGTATTATATCCCGATGGGATTTGCGTTTGACAAATACTGCAAGAAAGATGATCTGGACGGAAAATCCGATGTCAACAAGACGCAGATGCTTATGAAGGCGCTTGTGCTTGACGGTGATACCGCCGTTAAGTACAGGGACTACGTCAAGTACAACAGTTTCCTGCCGTCAGAGCTTTCTGCGACCTCGTATATGAAGAACTGCAACGAGCGCCGTGAGGAGTGCTGCGACAGGTTCAGTTACACCACAAGCGGATTTGACGCGCATATCGACCTGCCTGCAAAAAGGCTGGTGTTCTTCTCCGTTCCGTATGACAAGGGCTGGAAGGCGCAGGTCAACGGGAACGATGTTGAGATCCTCAAGGTCGATTTCGGGCTTATGGCTATCCCCTGCGAACAGGGCAGCAGCGATATTAAATTCACCTACGAGATGCCGTTCTTGAAAACGGGTATCCTGCTCACAGTCGGAGGCTTTGCGGTCTGGGGCGGTTATGTGGTTTATTTCAGAAAGAAAGAGAAGATAGTCCCCGATGCCGATGCTGACGGCAATGACGATGACGAGGATACCTCGGCAGCTGAGGAAGATACCGATGCAAACGGCGGGGATACGGCAGAAAGTGAGGAAGAAGATGTACTCCAAGGAAAAGACGATAACCTCTGAACAGGTCTATGACGGTATCGTGGTCAAGCTTTTCAGCGACAGCGTTGAGCTTGACAACGGCACAAAGGCTGTGCGCGAGGTCATTCACCACCCCGGCGGCGTGTGCGTGGCTGCGCTTGATGAAAACGAAAATGTGTTTATGGTCGAGCAGTTCAGATACCCTTTTGCAGAGGTGCTGACCGAGCTGCCGGCAGGTAAGCTCGAATACGGCGAAGATCCCGAGACCTGCGGCAGACGTGAGCTGCGCGAGGAAGCGGGTGTGGTCGCGGACAAGTTCGAGTACCTCGGCTGCCTCTACCCTACCGTTGCGTATGATACCGAGAAGATCCATATGTTCCTTGCGACAGGGCTGACTGCTGCTGCGCAGGATCTCGATGACGGCGAGTTCCTCGATGTCAGGAAAATGCCGCTGAAGCAGGCATTTGAAATGGCGATGAACGATCAGCTGCACGATGCGAAAACGCAGCTTGCAGTCATTAAAGCCTATCTGAAACTGCACGGCTAAACGGTACGGTACAAGTAAAAAGTCAAAGAAAGCGGAGCGCGATGCTCCGCTTTTTTTAGTCTGCCTCCGCAGGTTTTGAGGCTATCCTGATTATGTACTCGATGTAGTCCTCGTGGTCGATGCGCTGCGTGTCGGTGTCCACGCCTGCAAGGCGCATAACATCTACCGCCTTGTTGACGGTGTTGAAAAACATCTTTACATCGCGCAGAACTGCCGCGCTCTTGCGGATATTCCTGCGGTGTATCTCGTCCTCCTCAAGCTTTTTGACGGCGCTTTCAAGCTGTGCGACTGTCCAGCCAAGGCTGACCGTCTTTTGCAGCAGCTCCTTGCGCTGCTCGGTATCGGGTACCCGCAGCAGTGCCCTTGCGTGCCTTTCCGAGAGTGAATGCTCGGTGATGATGCTCTGCTCCTCCTGCGTCAGCCGCAGCAATCGCAGCTTGTTTGCGACCGTTGACTGCGCGTAGCCCAGCCGCACCGCGACCTCCTCCTGCGTCAGCCCGAACTTTTTCACCAGCTTGTCCAGCGCCATTGCCTCCTCAAAAAAGTTGAGCTGCGCACGCTGGATGTTTTCGATGAGCGACATCACGGCGCTGCGCTTGGTGTCGGCGTTGATAAGTATGCACGGCACTGTGAGCATACCTGCCATTTTTGCCGCGCGAAGCCGCCTTTCGCCCGAGATAAGCTCAAACCCGCCATCTACCCTGCGCACCGAAAGCGGCTGGATTATGCCGTCCTGCGAGATGCTTTTTGCAAGGCTGGTCAGCTTCTCGGCGGAGAAAAACTTGCGCGGCTGCGAGGGATTTGTGCGTATGTCCGCTATGGAGATGTCGAATATCTTGCCGACCTCCCTGACTGCCAGACTCCCCTGCTGCGCGGATTTTGCGCGGTAATAATCGCTTATCTCGCGGTCGTAGTCATCTTCTGTAAAAACTTTCGCCAATGCTTTTGGTAATATTCCCATTTTATACGTCCTCCTTTTCTACTATTGTAACACGGCGCCGAGGGGACGTTCCATAGTTTATCCAAAGAAAAAATCCAAATATTGCGACAAATAGCCCGCATTTACGCTATATTTAGTGCTGTATCTTTGCGTTGTGAGCACTCCCCTGTCAAAGCGGCTCGAAAAATGTTTCACGTGAAACAATATTTTTTGCAAAAAGGGGTTTTCAAAATCAAAATAATATAGTATAATAGGATTTGACAATAAGGAATGGAGGATGCGCCGTTTGGCGTGGAATAAAATGGGTAAAGTAATTGCGGTTTCTAACCAAAAAGGCGGTGTCGGCAAGTCAACGACGGTCGTTAATCTTGCGGCTGTTTTCGGGGCAAAGGGCTCAAAGGTTCTTATTATCGACTTTGACCCGCAGGGCAACACGACAACCAGCTTTGGCATCTCAAAGAAAAGTATACGAAACACCGTCTATGACGTGCTTCTGGGAGATTGTCCCTTGCAGGAGTCGGTCGTAGCATCGGCGTTCAGGGGCGTTTCGGTCGTACCGACTACGCAGGATCTTGCGAGCGCGTCGGTACAGCTGCTGACGATGGAAAACCGCGCGATGCGCTTGAAGGAGTGCCTTAATGACGCGCGCGAGTTTTACGACTACATATTCATCGACTGTCCGCCGACGCTTGATATGCTGACAATAAACGCGCTTGTTGCGGCAAATTCCGTCATCATACCGATACAGTGTGAGTTTCTCTCGCTCGAGGGGCTTGTCGAGCTGCACCAGACGATAACCCGTGTACGCGAGACCTGGAACAGCGAACTTGAGGTCGAGGGGATACTTTTCACAATGTGCGTGGCGCGCTACAAGCTGACCGAGCAGATAATGAAAGAGGTCAAAAAGCACTTCCCAAATGAGACCTTTAACACCGTTATACCGCGTAACATCGCTATTTCAGAAGCGCCGAGCTTTGGCGAGCCTGTGATCTACTACGAGAAGAAATCAAAGGGCGCAAAGGCATACGAGGAGCTTGCAAAGGAAATGGTCAAGCGCGCAAAGAAAAAATCAAAGTAAATGTTTCACGTGAAACATTTTTAGAAAGGAATAGAAAATGAGCAAAAAAGCACGAATGAACAGGGGACTCGATGCACTGTTCAGCGATAATTTCGCACCCGAAAAGGAAACTGAAAAGGCGGAGGAAGGCGGCATTACCACGGTGAGCATCTCGCTTGTCGAGCCGAATAAAAACCAGCCGAGAACAAAGTTCGATGATGAAAAGATCGCCGAGCTTACGCAGAGCATAAAGCAAAACGGCATTTTGCAGCCGATACTCGTCACTCCGCTTGACAACGGCGGATACCGCATAGTTGCGGGCGAAAGGCGCTGGAGGGCGGCTCGCGGCGCGGGGCTGAAGGAGATCCCCGTGTACATCAGAAAGCTTGACGATAAGCAGGTTATGCAGCTGGCGCTTATCGAAAACGTGCAGCGTCAGGACCTGTCACCGATAGAGGAGGCGCGCGCTTACAGACAGCTGATGGACGAATACAAAATGACGCAGCAGGAGGTGTCCGAGGCGGTGGGGAAGTCACGCTCGGTCATTGCGAACAGTCTGCGTTTGCTGACGCTTTGCGAGCCTGTGGTCGAGCTGCTTGAAAAGGGCGAGCTTACCGTTGGTCACGCAAAGATGCTTGCGGGTATCACCGATGCGCAGGAGCAGAAAACCATCGCACAGCTCGCTGTAAAAAACGGCTTCAATGTACGTCAGCTTGAGGTTTATATTGCGGGGCAGTCGGGCGAAAAGCAGAAAGCTAAAAAGCCCTCGCTGAAGCAGGAAAACCCGTTTCTGCGAGAGTTTGAGATAAGTGTTAACGACAATTCAAACATCAAGGCAAAGGCAAAGCAGTCGGGCGGGGGAGCAACGACCGTCAGCCTGACGATAGGCAAAAACGTTGATGTCAACGCGGTATTGAGCAAGCTTGCCGAGCTTTTGAAAAACTACTGATATGACAGAAAAAGAGAGTCTGCACGGTCATGCAGGCTCTCTTTAGTTTACTGGTGGTAGGTCCTGAGGAAGTCTTTCATCTCGCCCATCGCGTAGGTCAGCTGTTCGCAGTTTGGCAGGTAAACGATGCGGAAGTGGTCGGGCTGCTCCCAATGGAAGCCGCCGCCGTGGGTGAGTAAGATCTTTTTTTCGCGCAGGAAATCAAGCACGAACTGCTCGTCGTCCTTCAAGCCGAACTTTTGCTTGTCGAGCTTGGGGAAGATGTAAAATGCCGCCTGCGGTCTGACTGCGCTCATGCCGTCAATGCCGTCGATAAGCTTGCAGATGCACTCGCGCTGTTCGTAGATACGTCCGCCGGGGAGGAGCATCTCATCGGTCTTGTCAAAGTCCTTCAGGGCGTATTCAATGACATACTGGCTCTGGACGTTTGAGCAAAGGCGCATTGACGAGAGCATATTGATACCCTCTATGTAGCCGCGCGCTCTGTTGAGATCGCCGCTGAGCACCATCCAGCCGACACGGAAGCCTGCGATCTTGTGCGATTTTGAAAGACCGTTGAAGGTCACGCAGAAAAGGTCCGGGGCAAGTGATGCAATCGACGTATGCTTGATGCCGTCCATGCAAAGCCTGTCGTAGATCTCGTCGGAGAAGATGATAAGCTCATGCTCGCGTGCAAGCTGTGCAATCTGCTCAAGTATCTCCTTCGGGTAGACAGCGCCCGTTGGGTTGTTCGGATTTATAATGACGATAGCCTTGGTCCTGTCGGTGATCTTTGAGCGCATATCCTCAATATCAGGGTACCAGTTTGAAGATTCATCGCAGATATAGTGTACGGCATTTCCGCCCGAAAGTGTGACCGAGGCGGTCCACAGCGGGTAGTCGGGCGCGGGGACAAGCACCTCGTCGCCGTTGTCAAGAAGTCCCTGCATAGCCATCGTGATAAGCTCGGAAACTCCGTTGCCGGTGTAGATGTTGTCGATAGACTGCGCAATTACGCCTTTTGAAGCGTGGTAAGCCTTTATCGCCTCGCGCGCACGGACGATGCCGTGAGAGTCGGAATAGCCCTGCGCATCGTGAAGATGCTCGCTCATTTCCTGCAAAATATAGTCGGGTGCGTTGAAGTCAAACGGCGCAGGATTGCCTATATTGAGCTTGATTATTTTCTCGCCCTGCGCTATCATGCGGTTTGCCTCGTCCATAACGGGACCTCTGATGTCGTAGCACACGTTGTTCAGCTTGGTGGATTTTGCAAAGGTTCTCATATTTACACTTCCTAATAAAAATATCCTGATACATTTTACCACTTTAAATATGATGTGTCAACAGCATTTTTTCTCAAAAATCTTGGATCTGCGTGAGTTTTTTTGGAAAAAGACTTTATTTTTTTCTTTAAATATAGTATAATATAATTGGTATTCTATACATTCAGCAAAACTTATAAACATACATTTTCTGAAACGGAGGAAGATATTATGAAAAACGTGGTAAAGGTCCAGCTTGCAGGGAGAAGCTACACGCTGAACTCCACCGAAACGCCCGATTACACGATAAGGCTTTCAAGGGAGCTGAACAAGCGTCTGGATATGATAATGTCGCAGTCCGAGAGCCTTTCATCGCTTGATGCGGCTCTGCTTTGTGCAATGGACTGTCTTGACGAGCTGACAAAGGCAACGCGCAATGTTGAAAATATCCGTTCGCAGATAAAGGACTACGTTGATGATGCCTCGCAGGCACGCCTTGCCGCAGAGGAGTCCAACAAGGAGAACCGCATACTGCGTGCGAAGGTTGACGAGCTTCAGACCGAGCTGAAAAAGCGCACGACCGTCATCAGATACGACAACGAAAAGGTCGAGAATGCGCGCGATATGCTTTCACGCGAGATAAACGCGGCGATAAATTCGCCCTTGAGCAGACCTACCGTTCAGCAGATAAATGCTGACCTTAACAAGAAATAATGGCGGAGATACTTTCTCCTGCGGGGTCGCCCGAGGCTTTGCAGGCGGCTCTGCGGTGCGGCTGTGATGCGATATACGTTGGCGGACGGAGCTTTTCGGCGAGGGCAAATGCGGCGAATTTTTCAGACAGCGAGCTTGCAGATGCAGTCAGGCTTTGCCATGAGCGCGGGGTGAAGCTGTATCTTGCGATCAACACGGTGATACTCGACAGCCAGCTTGACGAGTGTATGCGTGCGGTCGGATATGCGGCAAAAATAGGCGTTGATGCGCTTATCACGCAGGATCTTTGCCTTGTGGAGATAGTAAGAAAATGCTGTCCGCAGCTGGAGATACACGCCTCCACGCAGATGACCCTGCACACGAAAAACGGTGTGCAGACCGCAGGGGAGCTTGGTTTTTCGCGCGCCGTACTTTCGCGCGAGCTTCCCGAGGCAGTGATCGCCGAGCTTTCGCAGCTTGGTATCGAAACGGAGATCTTCGTTCACGGGGCGCTGTGTATGTCGGTCTCGGGGCAGTGCTATATGAGCGCGCTGATAGGCTCCCGAAGTGCAAACAGGGGACTTTGTGCGCAGGCTTGCAGGCTTGCTGTGAGCGCGGTGAAGGGGCAGCACAGGTACGATCTTTCGCTGAAGGATATGTCGCTGCTTGACGTTATGCCGCGTGTGCTTGCCACGGGTGCAGCCTCGCTGAAGATCGAGGGGCGTATGAAGCGTCCCGAGTATGCTGCAAAAGCAACTGACAGCGCATACAAGGCTTGCTTGGGGCTTGATCCCGATATGGACGGGCTTGCGGCTGTGTTCTCGCGCGGAGGCTTTACCAAGGGGTATTTTGAGGCGCGCACGGGTGCGGAGATGTTTGGCAGGCGCGACAGGGAGGACGCGGCGGTATCGGCAAGCGTTCTGCCGCAGCTGCACGAGCTTTACCGCAGCGAGTTCAAGCGCGACATAGTGCGGTTTGCGCTGACTGTGCGGCAGGGGAGCGCGGTGCGGCTTGTGGTCACCGACACGCACGGGAACAGTTTTTCTGCAAGCGGTGACGCTCCTCAAACGGCGCAGAATAAGGGCTTGAGCGCCGAGCAGGTCGAAAAGCAGCTGAAAAAGCTGGGCGACACAATTTACGAATACGGCGGCTGTGAGTGTGACATCGGCGATATGCTGTACGTCAGCCCTGCGCAGATAAACGCCCTGCGGCGGCAGGTGTGCGAGGGTCTTGACGCTGTGCGCGCGGCGGCTAATGACAGGTCTGTGCCGTTTGAATATGCGGATATAACGGGCTTTGAGGGCGGCTGTGAGTGTGAGCAGTCAAAAATAAGGATAGAAATTTCGAGCTTGAAGCAGCTTGAAAACATAGATCTGCGTGACATAGAATTTGTGATAATGCCGCTTGAAATGTGCAAAAATGCGGACTTTGCATCGCTTGGCGAAAAGCTTATGGCAGCGCTGCCGAGGTTCACATTTGACGAGGAGAATGTGATAACGCGGCTCAAAGTGCTGAAAGAGCGCGGTTTGCGGCATATCCTCGCAGCGAACCTTGCGCACATAAAGATCGGCAGAGAGCTTGGGCTTACAGTCCACGGCGGCTTTGGGCTGAACGTGACAAACAGCGTGGCGGCGCGCGTGCTGGGCGAGCTTGGCGCGAGTGACATAACGGCTTCGTTTGAGCTGAAAGCGGCGCAGATACGCGCTTTGAAAAAGCCTGTCCCTGTGGGGTACATCGGCTATGGACGGCTGCCTGCGATGCTGACGGTCAACTGCCCGATAAGGCAGGCTGTGGGCTGCGGCAGGTGCGAAAAGCGGCTTTACGATCCCACGGGCAGAGAGCTTGCGGTGCGCTGCTCAAAGGGCGAGGGGTATGTCGAGATA
This sequence comes from uncultured Ruminococcus sp., assembly GCA_902786965.1. Classification (GTDB taxonomy): domain Bacteria; phylum Bacillota; class Clostridia; order Oscillospirales; family Ruminococcaceae; genus Hominimerdicola. The sequence continues at coordinate 35,768 of CADAEJ010000018.1, forward strand.
CTTAACAGCGATTTGCTTTTCACTGCCGACAAGACGGCGGACTTCAAGGGTGCGGCGTTTGTGCAGCTTTGCTTTGACGGCGAGAGCGCGCAGCAGGCGGCAGACATTGTCAGGGCTTATAAATACGGCGAAAAGGCGAACATAGACAACATCACAAGAGGATTGTATTACAGAGGGATAATCTAAGAGGTGTGACAATGAACAGTGAGATTGCAAAGATATTAGCAATGACATATGCTGAACAGTGTAAATATCTTCAGGGGAAATACGGATTGCCAAAAAATGATTATTTTTATACGGAAGAATGTAAGTCAAAACATAAAGATATAACACGAACGTCAGAGGGCTTGTTTATTCATCATAATGCAGAATGGTTTCATAATGGAGGCAATTTAGGTCACGAAAAGCTCGCAAGGACATATCCATTTGAGTTTCAAAAAAAAGAAAACCTCACATATTGTAACTATCTTGAGCATTTAGTGTTCCATTTAAGAATCAATGCTCGTGAGTGTCCTGTATTTGAACTTCCTTATGAGATACGTTACTTCTTTAATTCAAGAGGATTCTTTTTTATTAGTCAGGAAATGAATGATTTATACTATGCAAAAGGCAGCAAGACCAAATGGCGCAATGATTGCTATGAAGTGATAGAACCGCTTTTTGAGGATTATGTCAGTGTTTTAAAAGGAGTTCTGTGCTTTTTGGATGATAACTACATTGGAGATAGGAATATTAAAATAACAAAAGGAATGACATTATATTCGGATGACTATGAGCTAAATAAGAGAAGTAAATCGATTGATGATATACGTTCGGAAGCGGAAAAAAGGATAGAAAAAAGGAAAACGACTGTTGGTGATATATATACAAGATGCATCGAAAGATGTAAAATAACCATTGCTGATATTATACCCGAAGAGGATAAGGTTGAATTGGCAACAAATGGTAAAACAGTCGAAAGAAACTTGTCATTGTTTAGTTATGAGTATGACTATAATGCGATAGTAGAGAACTACACTATGGCAATGAGTGCTTTGTATGATAAGACGGTATGGAGAAAACTGTTTGAAAGGTTAAAGGAGTCGTTTACCGAAGAAGACAAACAAGTTTCACGGTGGATCAAGGAAATGACACACGACAATTCGTTTGTGATAATCTGAAAGAGGATAATCTGAATGACACAGTTCAAATACGTCAGCAGGAACACCATAGAGCACCTTTCGCTGCACGACTGCGGCTGCTCGGCTATGCACCTTGACGGTGATGAGCTGACTTTTGAATTGGAGTGGTTAGAGGTGCTTGCAACGCACCCCGACAACCCGTTCTCGCAGGCGCATCAGTCGGGCGAGGGACGGATAGTTCTGCACTGTGCGCATATCGAGCGCGGCGAGTTTGTCAAGGGCGACAAAAGCGCCCCGATAGGTGAAACGGCGCAGGTAAAGGATTTTGAGATCCTTGATTTTGACGAGGAAAGAAAAGACGGCGGCTTTGAGCTGTCATTTTTCGGAGTTTTCAGCGGCGCGGAAGATGCCGATTTTATTGAGATGAAGATACGCTGCTCGTCATCGGCCGTTATGTTCAGCGAGCTTGGCGAGGTATCGTGGTTTGAGGATTTTCACAAACAGGAGGGGTGATCATGAGACTTGACGGATTCGGACTTTTTGTCGAGGATATGGGCAGGATGATCCGCTTTTACAGAGATGTGCTGGGCTTTGAGATAAAGGAGGACGAGGACACCTCAAATGTCTTTCTTGTCAAGGACGGCACGCTGTTCCTGCTTTACGGCCGCAGTGATTTTGAGAAGATGACAAGCCGCAGGTACGAGTATATCAAGGGCTTGAACGGACACTCGGAGATAGCGCTGTATGTTGACACGTTCGAGGAGGTCGATGAAAGGTTCAAAGAGGTCGTGCAAAAGGGCGCGCAGCCTATCCTTGAACCGACAACAGAGCCGTGGGGACAGCGCACCTGCTACGTCGCCGATCCCGAGGGGAACCTTATCGAGATAGGCTCGTTCAACAAGCCGTTTGAAAGATGAATAAACAACAGAAAGAGGAAATAGAATGAAACTTCTGATAAAAAAGCTTGATGAGAAAGCAGTGATACCTGCAAGGCAGACCGAGTTCAGCGCGGGGTACGACCTGAGCGCCTGCTGCGGTGAGCCGATTACGGTAAAGGCAGGGCAGACGGTAAAGGTCCACACTGGAGTCAGCATGGAGATAGACGGCGACAAAAACACGGTCGGGCTTATCTATGCACGCAGCGGACTTGCGACAAAGTTCGGCCTTGCGCCTGCGAACTGCGTGGGAGTTATCGACTGGGACTATCGCGGCGAGGTGATAGTTGCGCTGCACAATTCATCGGAAAACGACTTTGAGATAAAACACGGCGAGCGTATCGCGCAGCTTGTGCTTGCGCCTGTTTTCACCCCCGAGGTCGAGGTCGTAAGCGAGCTTTCGGACACGCTACGCGGTGCGGGCGGCTTCGGCTCGACGAACAGGTGATAGCGATATGGGCAGCTTTTTTGCTAACAACCCCACGGTCATACTCGCGCTGATAGGGCTTTTGCTTTCGGTGCTGAACATAGTTAATCTGATACAAAACCGCAAGCGCGACCACTTTGTTTCGGGGATACCGCTGTTCGGCGGTCTGTTTATACTTATCGGCTTTTTGCTTTCGCACCACAAGATATGGGCGCTTTTGTGCTTTACCGATTACTCGTGGGTGCTGTTTCCGTATTCGCTGATATTCGGCGGAAAAATCAACCAGAAGAAAGAGGATAACAACGAAAATGAAGATAGTAAACGCTAAAATTTATACCTGCGACGAGGCTTTTACGGTTATTGAAAACGGCTTTGCCGAGATAGAGGACGGCAGGATAACAAGGGTTGTTGCGGGTACACCAGAAAGCATTAGCGAGGGCGACATAGACGCGCAGGGAAAGAGCCTTTTCCCCGGGTTTATCGACTGCCACACGCATCTTGGACTGACCACGAGCGGTGTGGGCTTTGAGGGCGAGGATCTCAACGAATCGGTCGATGCCTGCACGCCGCAGCTGCGCATTATCGACGGTATCAATCCGCTTGACTACTCGTTTGAGCTTGCGCGCAAAGCAGGCGTGACGGCTGCGGTGGTATCGCCCGGGTCGGCAAACGCTGTTGCAGGGCAGATATACGCGATAAAGACCGCAGGCAAGCGCGTTGACAAGATGATGCTGGGGCAGGTCGGGATAAAATTCTCGCTTGGCGAGAACCCGAAGATGACCTACAACGACCGCGATGAAACTCCCGTGACGAGAATGGCTGTTGCGGCGGTGATACGCGAGGCGCTGTACAAGGCGCAGCGCTATGGGCAGGATATTGAAAAGGCGCGCGGTGAGGACGGAGATATGCCTGAATATGACATAAAGAGCGAGGCTCTTTTGCCGCTGTTTGAACGGCGGATAAAGGCGCATTTTCACTGCCACAGGGCTGACGATATTTTTACGGCGGTGAGGATAGCAGGCGAGTTCGGACTTGACTACACGCTTGTTCACTGCACCGATGGCTACCTTATCGCTGATGAGCTTGCGCAGGAAAGCTGCTCGGCGGTGATAGGACCTGTTATATGCGACAGGTGCAAGCCCGAAATGGCATCGCTGTCGCCCGAAAATGCGGCGATACTTGCACGAAATGGCGTTAAGGTCGCGGTATGCACCGACCATTCGGAAGTGCCGATAGAGTACCTGCCGCTGTCGGTGGGTATCTGCCGCAAGCACGGTCTGCCGTTCAGGGACGCGCTTTTGAGCGTGACGAGAAATGCGGCGCAGATAGCGGGCATCGCAGACAGAGTCGGCAGCATAGAAACAGGCAAGGACGCAGATCTTGTGCTGTTTGAGGGCGATCCGTTTGAGGTGATGAGCAGCCCTGCGCTTGTGATGATCGGCGGAGAAAAAGTATGATCTTTGAGGGAATAAGCAGAACATTTTCAACGCTCGGCGAGGAGCAGTACCGGACGATAGGTGCGTTCTGGGACGAGATGTCGGACAAGTACGGTCTTGAAAACCTGCGCGGACTGGGATACGGCTGGACGGACACGACTATCGAGTACGCTATCGGCTTGAAGGACGGCGTGATAGAGGGCGCAAACTGCAAGGTGATGCTTCCCGATGACAGCTGGGTGACAGTGCGCGGACGTACAAGCGAGCTTGCTCAGATGTATAATGAGATCTACCGTGACGGAGCGCTGAAATACGAGATTGAAACGTTTGACAACGACGGCAGCTGCGTAATAATGTACTGCCGATAAAAAGCAAAGGATAATTATAATGGGAACTTTATATGTAGTCGGCACACCGATAGGCAACCTCGGGGATATGACGTACAGGGCTGTTGAAACGCTTGAAAAGGTCGATTTCATCTGTGCTGAGGATACCAGGGTGAGTGCCAAGCTGCTGAATTACTTTGAGATAAAAGCGCCGCTTGTGAGCTATCACGAGCATAATGCCGCACAGGTCGGCGCAGGGATATGTGACAGGCTCGCGGCAGGCGAGAATGCGGCGATAATCACGGACGCGGGTATGCCCTGCATTTCAGACCCCGGCGAGCTGCTGGTGAAGATGTGCGCGCAGCGCGGCATAAAAGTTGAGGTCGTGCCGGGACCGAGCGCGGTGATATCGGGTCTTGCGATAAGCGGACTTGACACGCGCAGGTTTCAGTTCGAGGGCTTTTTGCCCGTGGCGAAAAAGCAGCGCAGCGAACAGCTCGCGCAGGCGAGCAAATCAACGCACACGCTTATATTCTACGAAGCGCCGCACAAGCTGCAGGGCACGCTTGAGGATATGCTCACTTTTTTTGGTGACAGAAAAATATCGCTGTGCAGAGAGCTGACAAAGCTGCACGAGGAGGTCATCCGCACGACGCTTGCGCAGGCGGTGCAGATGTATCGTGAGGTCAAGCCAAAGGGCGAGTTTGTGCTTGTGATAGAGGGCGCAAAGGACAGCGAGCTTTCGCCTGCAGAAACGATAGAGCAGGCGCTTGAGCAGGTAAAGACGCTTATGCAAAAGGGTATGCGCGGTGCTGATGCGTGCAGGCAGATCGCAAAGGCAACAGGTTTTTCAAAGGGCGAGCTTTACACAAAGCTGCTTGAGCAGAAGGAGTAAGGTATGAAAAATAAACTAAAAAAAATCAAGGCGCTCGTGCTGACTACACCGAAAAACGTAAGAGAGCTTATGAAGACGCAGTTTGCAAAGCCCGAGGGCAAGGCAGGCGAGTTTTTCACACTGGCGATGAATGTTTTCAATTTCAAGCTGTACAACGCTGTTTACAATTTCGTCCCCAAAGACGAGGGCATCAAGATACTTGATGTGGGCTACGGCAACGGTGATATGCTAAAGCGCCTTGACGAAAAGCTTGACGCGCAGTTCTACGGCATTGACATTTCGCAGGATATGAAGGTGCTTGCTACAAAGAACAACGCGCGCGCTGTGGCAGAGGAAAAGATGTTCCTGCGTGTGGGTGATGTTGAGCAGATGCCTTATGATGATGGCTTTTTCGACTGCGTTTATACGATAAACACGGTGTATTTCTGGAAAAATGCAGGCAGAGCGATGGACGAGACAGTGCGAGTGCTCAAAGACGGCGGAAGGTTCATCTGCGCCTTTTACAGCAAGGCTTACTTTGAACGCAGCGAGAAGTATCAGTACGAGGGCGAGACTTACTACACTACGGGCGAGCTGAAAGAGCTTGCAGCGGCTCACGGACTTGAAAAGGTCAAGGTCAAGGTGGTTGATGAAAAGAAGTTTATGTACTGCCTTATCGGTGAAAAAAGAGGGAACGGCATTGTTGAAGATAGTGTGGATGAATGAGCAGAACTACAAGTCGGTCGCCGCGATCGAGGCACGATGCTTTTCGCAGCCGTGGAGTGAAAGGACCTTTTTTGAGGAGCTTTCAAACCCCAATGCGCATACCTATCTTGCGCTTGATGAGGGTGTGCCTGCGGGCTTTCTGAGCGTGTGGGAGGTCTGCGGCGAGGTGAGCGTGAACAACATCGCGGTGTGTGAAGGCTCTCGCAGAAAGGGCATAGCGCGTGCGCTTTTGCAGGCTATGCTTGATGAACTATCAGCAGCGCAGAGCGTAACGCTTGAGGTTAGAAAGTCAAACGCGGCAGCTATCGCGCTGTACGAGTCCTTCGGCTTTGAGCGCGTAGGCGAGCGCAGGGATTTTTATTCCCACCCGACAGAGAACGCGCTGCTTTACACAAAATTTCTGAACGGAGAAAACTGATGTACGACGATTTTACCTTTGAGGATCTGGGCAAGGGCTACAAGGTGTGCATTTCAAACGAGCACAGGTTCGGCACAGATGCCTTTCTGCTTGCGGATTTCACGCGGCCGCGCCACAAGGACAAGGTGTGCGATTACTGCACGGGCTGCGGGATAATCGCGCTGATAATGCGGCGCAACTTCGCACCCAAAAAGCTGTACGCGCTGGAGATACAGCAAAAGGCTTTTGAACAGCTCAAGCTGTCGATAGAAAAGTCAAGCGCAGGCGAGGACACATTTGCGGTGCTTGGCGACCTCAAGGACTGGCGCAGTCCCGAGCCGCTTGATGTTATCACCTGCAATCCGCCCTACAAGATAAGCGGAACGGGCGCAAAAAACGGCAGCGCTGCGGTATCTATCGCGCGGCACGAGATAGAATGTACGATAGACGATGTTTGCAAAGCGGCGGCGAAAAATCTGCGCTTCGGCGGAAGGCTGTGCATCTGCAACCGCCCCGAGAGGCTGAATGACATCATCACGGCGATGCGCGCAAACGGCATTGAGCCAAAGCGTCTGCGCACCGTGCACAAAAACCCCGATTGTGCGCCGTGGCTGGTGCTTGTCGAGGGACGAATGGGCGGCAGCAATTTTATACAAATAGAAAAGCCGCTGTATGTGCGCTCGAGCGACGGGGGTATATCCGAGGAGATGCAGAGGATATACACCGCACAGATAGATAAACAGGGTGATCAACGAAAATGATGTATACAAGAGATACCCTAAAGGCCTGCGAGGGCATAAACGGATGGGAGATAGCGGCGAGCTTTGCTGTCGGCGGATATTTTGTACTGTCAGATGACGGCGGTATCGTGATACTGAAAAAAGTGAATGTTCAAAAATAAATGTTAGGATATGATACAATGAAGATACTTGGAATAGAAAGCTCGTGTGACGAGACTGCCTGTGCGGTGGTGCAGGACGGCAAAACGGTCCTTTCAAACATCGTTGCCAGCCAGATAGACGAGCATAGGCTGTACGGCGGAGTTGTGCCCGAGATAGCATCGCGCCGCCACGCCGAAAACATCGGCTGGGTGACAAGAGAGGCGCTTGAAAAGGCAAACTGCACGCTTGACGACATTGATGCGGTGGCGGTCACCTACGCGCCGGGGCTTATCGGTGCGCTGCTCGTGGGTGTAAGCTACGCAAAGGGGCTTGCACTTGCCGCAAAAAAGCCGCTTGTTCCCGTGCATCACATAGCAGGGCATATCGCGGCGAACTATATCTCGCACCCCGACCTGAAACCGCCGTACCTGTGTCTTGTTGTATCGGGCGGACATTCGCACATCGTTGAGGTGCTTGACTACTGCAAATACCGCGTAGTAGGGCGCACCCGTGATGATGCGGCGGGTGAGTGCTTTGACAAGGTAGCGCGAACGCTCGGCTACGAATACCCCGGCGGAAAGTTCATCGACGCGGCGGCGAAAAACGGCAACGCAAAGGCGTTTGACCTGCCGCACCCGAAGGTTCAGGGCAGTGAGTATGATTTCTCGTTCTCAGGGCTGAAAACGGCGGTGATAAACCTTGTGCATAACGCACAGCAAAAGGGTATAGAGATAGACCGCGAGGATATGGCGGCATCTTTTCAGCGCACTATCGCGGATATACTATGCACAAAGGCTATGCTTGCGGCGGAAAACCTGGGGTATGATACTATTGCGGTCGCAGGCGGCGTTTCGGCGAACTCGGGCGTGCGCGAGAGAATCACGGCAGAGTGTGAAAAGCGCGGCTATAAGCTGTATCTGCCGGAGCTGAAATACTGCGGCGACAACGGCGCGATGATAGCCTGTCAGGGTCATTACGACTTCCTTGCGGGCAGACGTGCGGATATGTCGCTCAACGCGGTGGCAACGCTGAGTCTTGAAAATCTTTGAAATCGGGAGCACTTTTGTATGAAACTACTTGCAATAGACGGAAACAGCATAATGAACAGAGCCTTTTACGGCATAAGGGCGCTTGCGAACTCAAAGGGGCAGTTCACGAATGCCATCACGGGCTTTATGAACATCTACCTCAAAGAGCTTGCGACTGTTGAGCCCGACTGCGCGGCGGTGGCGTTTGACCTCAAAGCGCCGACCTTTCGCCACAAGGCGAATGCCGATTACAAAGCCAACCGCAAGGGAATGCCTGCCGAGCTTGCCCAGCAGATGCCCGTTATAAAGGAGCTTCTGACAGACCTCGGCGTGAAGATAATCGAATTTGAGGGCTATGAGGCTGATGATATTCTCGGTACGCTTTCAAAGGCTTGCGCTGACAGCGGAAACGAGTGCATTATCCTCACGGGCGACCGCGACAGCTTTCAGCTGGTTTCCGACAGCGTGACTGTTCGCCTTGCGGGAAACAAGGAAACAAAGGTCTACACACCGCAGAGGATAATGGACGAATACGGAGTTTCACCACGGCAGATGATAGAGGTCAAGGCGCTTATGGGCGACACCTCGGACAACATCAAGGGCGTAAAGGGTATAGGCGAAAAGACGGCGCTTGACCTTATACAGCGCACAGGCAGTGTTGACGGTCTGTACGAGCAGCTGCCCGAGCTCAAGCTCACCCCCTCTGTAAGAGCAAAGCTTGAGGGCGGTCACCAGGATGCGCTTGACAGCAGATTTTTGGCGGAGATATTCCTTGAGGTGCCGATAGATACCGATATTGAAAGCTACAGGCTGACGGGCGGCGACAGGGAAAAAACGCGCGAACTGCTCGCAGGGCTTGAAATGTTCAAGCTGATGGAAAGGCTTGATGTGCAGGGCGCAGCTGCGGACAGCGGCGAGGTGGAGGCTGAAAAAAAGGTCACGCTCGCAGATCTGCCGAAGATCACCGAAAAGGCGCTTGAAAGTGCGGATATAAAGGCTTTTGAGCAGGCTGGCAAAGTCGGGTGCGAGCTTAAAGGCGGCACGCTTAAAGTCATCTGCGGTGATGTTGTTTACACGACCGATGACAAGGCGCTTGTGCTGGAATTTCTGCGCACGGACTGCACAAAGTATGCGCTGGAGGGCAAGAGCCTGCATCTGTTTGCATTCGGCGGCGGTGAAAGGGTTAAAAACCTTGCGTTCTGCTGTGACCTTGCAGGGTATCTGCTCAACTCGCAGTCAAGCGACTACACGGTTGAAAACCTGTGCCTTGCGTACAAGGTCGCGTACCGCAGCGACTGCGGAGAAAATGCCGATATCGCAAGTCTTCTTCCGCTGTGCGAGAACCTTGAAAAACAGCTCGCAGATACGGAAATGACGCAGCTTTACCGCGACATCGAGCTTCCGCTTTGCGAGGTGCTTGCGTCAATGGAATACACAGGCGTAAAGGCAGACGCTGACGGCATCAGGGCGTTCGGCGAAAGTCTCAAAGGCAAGATAGCCGAGCTTAAAGAGCAGATATTCGCATACGCAGGCGAGGAGTTCAACATCGCCTCGACCAAACAGCTCGGTGTGATACTTTTTGAAAAGCTGGGGCTTCCCGTCGGGAAAAAGACCAAGACAAAAACGGGTTATTCGACAGGCGCGGAGGTGCTGGAGGAGCTTGAAAACAAGCACCCGATAATACCGCTGATACTTGAATACCGCACGCTGACAAAGCTGGATTCGACCTACGTTGAGGGTCTGCTCAAACAGATAGGGCAGGACGGGCGCGTTCACTCGGTGTTCAAGCAGACGGAGACGAGAACGGGACGCATATCCTCGACCGAGCCGAATATGCAGAATATCCCCGTGCGCAAGGAGATAGGGCGCAATATGCGCAAGTTCTTTGTGGCAAAGCAGGGGTATGTGCTTGTTGATGCGGACTACTCGCAGATAGAGCTGCGCGTGCTTTCGTGCGTATGCGGTGACGAGAATATGCAGGAGGCGTTTTTAAGCGGCAGGGACATTCACCGCTCGACTGCGGCGCAGGTTTTCGACCTGCCCGAAGATTTCGTCAGCGACGAGATGCGCCGTGCGGCAAAGGCTGTCAACTTCGGCATTATCTACGGCATAGGTCCCTTCTCGCTGTCAAAGGATATCGGGGTATCGGTCGCCGAGGCAAAGCAGTATATCAGCAATTACCTCGCCAACTATCCGAAGGTCTCACAGTTTATGGACAAAACAGTTGAGGACGGCATAAGAAACGGCTATGTCACGACTATTTTCGGCAGGCGCAGATACATTCCCGAGCTTAACGCATCAAACAAGAATGTTCAGGCTTTCGGCAGGAGGGCGGCTATGAATGCGCCTATTCAGGGTGCGGCGGCTGATATAATCAAGCTGGCGATGGTAAAGGTATATGCACGCATCGCTCGGGAGGATATTGATGCGCGCCTGATATTGCAGGTACACGACGAGCTTATCCTTGAGGTCGCCGAAAAGGACAGAGAAAGGGCTGAAAAGCTTCTGAAAGAGGAAATGGAGGGCGCAGTAAGGCTTGCCGTTCCGTTTACGGCTGATGTTCACAGCGGACACAGCTGGTATGATGCAAAGGGTTGACCGCTGGGGGAAACCCTTTTGGACGAAGGTCGAGAACGGCAAAGCCGTTCTCTTGGGAGTAACCGTGGTAACGGTTACTCCGTTATCCCCCCGAGAATATCTTTCAGCAACGGGAGGCAAAGCTCCCGTCACTGAAAAGTGTTAGAGAGTTCAGAAAAAGAGTTTGAGCGAAAAACGCTCCCAAGAGAATAACCACAATGACAACTCTCTGTATCAAAACATCTATTACGGCTATGTGGGGATGCGGCAAAAGTTCAGCTGCAAATCAGTATTTGTTAGTACGAAAGAGAAACCATACATTACACCACGGAAAAGGGTGATAAAATGTTAACGATAGAGAACGAAGATTTTATAAAGCTTGTTGATTTTATCAAAGAGCGCTACGGCATAAATCTTGAACAGCGCAAGGTGCTTGTTGAGAGCAGGCTTTCCAACCATGTTCTTGACTACGGCTTTGACAATTTCGCTGATTACCTCAACCTTGTCTACAATGATTCGACACAGCGCGAGGTCGCAAATATGGTAAACCGCCTCACCACCAATCACACCTACTTTATGCGTGAAACTGCGCATTTCCAGCATATGATGGAGGTCTTTCTGCCGATGGCGGAGAAAAACATCAAGGATAAAACGCTGTGCATATGGAGTGCAGGCTGTTCGTTCGGCAACGAGCCGTACAATATCGCGATGTGCCTTGACGAGTATTTCGGTATGCGCAGACATCAGTGGGATCTGAAGATACTTGCGACAGATATCTCGTTCAATGCGCTCAAAAGCGCGTCAAACGGTATCTATCCCGCATCGGCGCTTGAAAATATCCCTGACAAGTGGCGCGAGAAATACTTCTGCCGCGCAGATCTTGGTGATTACAGGGTAGTGGACGATATAAGAAACAATGTGGTCTTCAAGTATCACAATCTTATGGAGGACATTTCATTCAAGCGCAAATTCCACCTTATCTTCTGCCGAAACGTTATGATATATTTCAACGAGGAAACAAAGTCAAAGCTTTGCAGAAAGTTCTACAACGCTACCGAGCTTGGCGGCTATCTGTACATAGGGCACGCAGAGAGCGCTCCGCAGGATATGCCTTACCGAAAGATAGCGACAGCTGTTTATAAAAAGGACGGTGATCGGGGATGATAAGACAAAGCGGAAAGATACTTGTTATTACCGATGACAGAGCTTTCCTTGCACTGCTGAAAAAGACGGTCGAAAGTCAGACACAGCAGGGCGTAAAGGTCGTGCTGGAGAGCTGTTCGTTCGAGCTTGGCGCGAAGATGATAGGCACCTGTCTGCCGAATGTTATTATCGTTGACGGTGACAGGTGGGACAAGGATATAACGGCACAGTACATCAGAAAGCTTATGCCAAGGTATTCAAGACCGCTGCTCGTATGCACCTGCCATCACAACTCAAATTACGGCTTTATGAGCGCGGGCGCTATGGACGTTGTCAGCAAGCAGGCAGGCGACAGCGAGCTGTTCGGCAAAAGGCTCTGTCAGAGCCTCAACAGGCTGTTCGCCAAGGAGCAGGAGGACAGGCAGACGCATATGAAGATACTGCCCGGGCGGCAGGGGAATATTATCGCTATCGGAGGCTCAACGGGCAGCACGCAGGCTTTGCCTGTGGTGCTTGAAAAGCTCGGCAGCGGCGACACCCCTCCGATAGTTGCGGTTTTGCATATGCCCGAGACTTACACTAAAATCTATGCCGAGCAGCTTGACAAGTCCACACGCTTCAATGTGGTGGAGGCGAAAAGCGGGCTGTACCTTAAAAACAATATGGTCGTTATCGCAAAGGGCGGCGAGCATCTGCGCGTTTTCCACGATAAAGACGGCTACTTTGTCACATCCGAAGCAGGCGTGAGAGTTTCGGGGCACTGCCCGTCGGTCAACGTGCTGTTTGACTCGGTGGCATACTGCGCCAAGTCAAAGGCAGTCGGCGTGATACTCACAGGCATGGGCTCTGACGGTGCGGCAGGTATGCTGAACATGAAAAAAATGGGCTGCTACACTATCGGTCAGGACGAGGCGAGCAGCGTTGTCTACGGAATGCCGCGTGCTGCTTTTGAAAACGGCAGCGTAAGGCGGCAGATGAGCCTTGAAAACATAGCGGGCGAGATAATGCTCGATCTGAAACTTATCAATAAGGAGGAAAAGTGATATGGAGGCAGAGAAGTATCTTGTGTTTTCTGTTGACGGACACATTTTTTCCGTGAACTTTACTTTCGTCAAGCAGATAGTGCCTGCGTCAGCACCCGAGAGGATACCCGATTTTCCCGACTATGTACTCGGTACGGTCAGGTACGAAAACAGGTATATCCCCGTGATTGACCTGACACGGCGATTTCAGTATGACCTTGGCGGCGTGCGTGAAAGAGACTGCTTCATCGTGACTAACAACCTTGAAAAGCAGGTGGCACTGCTGGTCAATGAGATCTACGGCTTTTCAGAGGTCATGCCCGAGCAGATACAGCCCGCAGTTGCGCTCAACGAGCAGGCGTGCGCGCGCTTTCTTATCGGTGAGTTTACCGACGAGCAGGGAAGAGAATGCCGCATCATCGACCCCGATAAAGTCATCAGGCTCGGTGACGAGAGGATCTTTGAACAGGGCGGGGAATAAGTTGTTTTTTTAATGTTGGGGGAAACCCTTTTGGACGAAGGTCGAGAACGGCTTTGCCGTTCTCTTGGGAGTAACCGTGGTAACGGTTACTCCGTTATCCCCCCGAGAATATCCGTTGGATATTCTCGCAAGCGACCGCAGGTCGCTATACCCCCGAGGCAAGCTCCCGTCACTGAAAAGTGTTAGAGAGTTCAGAAAAGAGAGAATTTGAGAAAAAATCATTCCCAAGAGATTTATCTCAACACTAAAACGACAACATATTCTAACCGTACAAACACTCATATAATAATATAAGACACGAGGAATTGGTTATCTCGTGTCTTTTTGTTTTGAAAGTGTTTACTTGTGGTTGAAATAGAAGATAGCGAGCTGTGTACGGTCGCGCAGATCGAGCTTTTCAAGTATCTGGCTGAGGTAGTTTCGCACAGTACCCTCGCTGAGATACATCTCTCCTGCGATCTCCTTATTGCTTTTGCCCTGTGCAACGAGCGTGGTAAGCTCCCACTCCTTGTCGGTAAGTCCAGCGCTTTGGTAGTCAAAGCTTTCCTTGCCGTTCATAAGCTCGGGAAGCCTGCTGATGACCTGCTCGCCGAACACGCGCTGACCGTTCATCACGGCTTGCAGAGCAGGCTCGATACCGTTGAAATCCTGCTTTAAGATATAGCCCTTTGCGCCGATGTTAAGTGCCTTGACGATATATTCATCATCTGAAAACGTCGTAAGGTACAGTATGCGCGCGCTTTGATCCTCGCGCAGTATCATTTCACCCGCTTCAAGTCCCGTCATGCCCTGCATACGAATATCCATAAGCATAACATCAGGCTTGTGCCGGCGGTAAAGGGCGATAGCCTCCTCGCCGCTGTGACCCATAGCGGCAATTTCGATACTTCCCGTGTTCTCAAGTATGGTTTTGAGCGACAGCGCAACGAGCTTGTCGTCATCAATAACGATTATCTTCATATCAGTTATTCCTCTTTTTCATTATACTTACGAAAATCTTAAAGCCCTGTTTGCCGGGGGTAATGTTCAGCACTCCGCCGAGTGCCTTGACTCTGTCGTTCATATTTTCAAGCCCTATGCCGCCCGAGGAGATATTATCAGAACATTCGCCGTTATCCTCTATGCACAGTGTACACATCGCAGGGTGTTCGCGCACTATTATATTAACGCTGTCGCCGTTTGAGTGCTTGATGATATTGCTGACCGCTTCTTTAACGATGGCGATAAAGCAGTATTTGATCTTGCCGTTTATGCGCCCGGGAACGTCATAGTCAAAGCTTACGCTGAAATTCTCTTTAAGTGGGGCTATCGCCTCGCGCAGAGCGCTTTCAAGGTCGATAGAGTCATCGTGCAGGTCGTGGACGCTTTTGCGTATAGAGTTCATCGCCTCGTCAAGTGTTGATTTAACGCTGTCAAGCGGCTCTTTCAGGTCATCGTCCTTGTTGATTATCTGTATCGCGCCCATTTGCAGTATGGTCCTTGTGAGCATATGCCCGACATTGTCGTGTATCTCCCGCGCGATACGGTTTCGCTCGGTGAGCGTGGCGAGGTGTACCTCGTTATCCTGCGCCTCTATAAGCTGTTCGTTCTTTTTTATAAGTCGGTTGGAGTTCTCAACGGCGGTATCGCGCGTTGTGATAAGCTCCTGCTTGAGCGTCATCGCGCGGCTGCTGACCCTTTCGAGCGTGACGGCGGCAGCGCAGAAAACAATCGTTTGCAAAAGCAGCTTCACATTGCCGTCAAACGTGTGATACCCAAGAGCTGCAAGCGCGGGGACTGCAAGCACATACAGCTTTCTGCGCGAGATATCATATGCAGTAAGGGGCAAAAACACCACAAAGCAGGGGTGCGCAAAGCAGCAGACGATATACCCTGCGATAAGTGCGCCCTGCACATATTTGTTTTTAAGCGCCTGGATAAGACAGCTTATCGTTATGCCTGTGAGCAGTGCCACGACAGGTATGCTCGTGCTGCCTGAGTAATCGGCAAGGCAGGTGGAACACACCAGAGTTATTATCAGTTTTTCAAACAGTTCGTAGATCGTGTCCGCCTCCCCGCTTTTTTTCTCAACAATAATGATAGCACATTTATACGCGCCTTGTCAATTGAAAAAACAACATTACATTTGTCATATCGCTTTGTTACTCTGTTCACTTACCTTGTGACAAATGCTGTGATATAATGTAGTTACAGTAAGAAAAACACACAGACGATTTTGGGAGGAAGAGTTATGGCACAGACGGTTGTTAAGATAGAAAATCTGGTCAAAAGGTACAAGGAGCTTATCGCGGTCGATCATTTCGACCTTGAGATCATGCAGGGTGAGGTATTCGGTCTGCTCGGACCAAACGGCTCGGGCAAGACAACAACGATAAACTGCCTGCTGTCGCTTCTTGATTTTGACAAGGGCGAGATAGAGATTTTCGGCGAGAAGATGACACCTACAAACTACGCGCTGAAAAAGCGTATCGGCGTTATCTCGCAGAACGTTGCGGTTTACGATGAGCTTACGGTGTATGAAAACATCGACTACTTCTGCGGACTGTACGTTATCGACAAGGCAAAGCGCAAACAGTACGTTGATGATGCGATAAAGTTCGTAGGACTTGAGGAGTTCACAAAGTTCAGACCTAAAAAACTCTCGGGCGGTCTGCTGCGAAGGCTCAACATTGCCTGCGGCATCGCCCACAAGCCCGAGCTGATAATCCTTGACGAGCCGACCGTTGCAGTTGACCCGCAGAGCAGAAACAAGATACTTGAGGGAATACTTGAGCTAAATGCGCAGGGTGCTACTATTATATATACCTCTCACTATATGGAGGAGGTCGAGCAGATATGCACGCGCATCGCGATAATGGACAAGGGCAAGAATATCGCGCTGGGTACAAAGGCAGAGCTTAAAAAGATGATAAAGAACACCGAAACGGTATCTATCGAAATGGCTCAGCCCGATGACAGCATTATCGGGCAGATGAGCGCTTTGCCTCACGTTTACAATGTTGAATACAAGGACGGCAAGCTGTATATTTACTGCTCTGGCGGAAAGCACAATCTTATCAGGATACTGGGAGTGCTTCAGGACAAGGACGTTCATTTCGGCAGAGTTTATTCCGAGCTTCCTACCCTCAACGATGTATTCCTTGAGATAACAGGCAAGCAGCTGCGCGACAGCGAATGACGAAAGACAAAAGGAGAAACAGTATGTTCAGGCATAATTTCAAATATGACATCTTAACGAGCCTTCGTGTCAGAGAGATAATCATATGGCTCATCATATATCCGATAGCGCTGGGCACTTTCTTCAAGGTGGCTTTCGGAAACATCTACGACAACGACATCAAGTTCACAACCGTCAAGACTGCGGTAGTTGTAAACTCCGAGGAGAACGCAAAGGCATTCAGGCAGGTCGCAGAGAGTATGGAAGCAGACGACGATGCGATGTTCTCTTTCATCTACACCGACAAGCAGGATGCTCTCAAGCAGCTCAAGGACGAGGACGTTCGCGGTATCATCTATGTTGATGACAAGCTGTCGCTGACGGTAGCATCAAACAACCTCAAAAGCACGATGCTTGAAAGGTTTGTTGAAAAGTACAATCTCAACGCAAAGATAATCAGCGACACTATGGCGGCAGACCCCGCAAAGACGCAGGAGGTCGCAAAGGCGCTGACCGAGGAGATAAGCAGCGTAAAGGCAGAGGCTCTTTCAAACGGCAACACCAATATGTACGATCAGTACTTTTACAATCTGCTTGCAATGGTAGCTATGTTCGGCTCACTTGCAGGTCTGCACGTTGCAACGCACAATCAGGGGAACCTCTCACCGCTTGGCGCAAGAAAGTGCGTTTCACCCACACCAAAGATCACTACGATACTTTCAAACCTGTGTGCAACATTCGTTGTACAGGCAATATGTATGGTGATCGCGGTAACGTTCATCATCACAGTGCTTCGTGTTGATATGGGCGACAGGATACCGCTTGTTTACCTCACGGCGATACTTGCAGGCTTTGTTGGAAGCTCGCTGGGCTTTGTGGTAGGCTCTATCGGCAGATTCAGCGAAAACACAAAGAACGCTATGTGTACGGCATCATCGCTGCTGCTTTGCTTCTGCAGCGGACTTATGGACGCAGGCATCAAGCAGAAGATAGCAGAATCCTCGTTTGCGTGGTTCAACAAGGTCAACCCTGCGGCAGTAATGTGCGAGAGCTTTTTCAGCCTCAACATCTACGAGGACTACACAAGATACATTCAGTGTATCGTAACTATGATAATTACGATAGTTGTATTCATCACACTCGGACTTTTAATGACAAGGAGGCGTAAGTATGCAAGTCTTTAAGCTGTTTTTCAAAATTGCAAAGACAAAGTGGCTGGCAACACTTATATTCCTTGGCATATTCCTTCTGATACTCAACTTTACAGATGTCGGCGGCGGAGTACAGTCGTTCTCGACCTCAAAAATGTCGCTGACGGTCTACGACCACGACAACACGGACGCAAGCAAAAGGCTTTATGAGCATCTCAAAAAGAACAACGAGATAGTTGAGATAGAGGACGACAAGGATAAGATAATCGACGCTTTGTACATCACCTCGACAAATTACGTCATCGACATCAAAGAGGGCTATGCTGAAAGGCTCGCAAAGGGCGAGACAGACGGACTTTTCACGACACGCTATCTGCACGACAGCTACACAAACAAGCTGGCAGATTCGACTCTTGACGACTATGTCGGCACGGTAAAGGCTTACCTTGCGGGCGGTATGGAGCTTGACAAGGCTCTTGACGCAGCAGAGGAAGCGCTGGACATCAAGACCGATGTTACAATGGAGACATTCTCTGATGACAGCCCTGCAGCCAAGTCAGCATCGTTCTTCAACTATATGCCGTACGCACTTCTGAGCATAATCGTCAGCGTGCTTTGCCCCGTACTGATCGCAATGAACAAGAAAGAGGTCGGTTTCAGGACAAAATGCTCAAGCATAAAGCTGTCGTCCGTTTCGGCACAGACAGTTGCGGCAAGCGGCATATTTGTGGCGATCATCTGGGTATTTCTTATGATACTCGGCGTTGGCAAGAACGGCGGAATGTTCACGGGCAATATGTGGTATGCAGTTCTCAACAGCGTTGCTTTCACGCTGGTGTGCGTTGCTATCGCACTGCTTTTCTCGGAGCTTGGCATTGACGACAACGCTCAGGCTTTCGCAACGCAGGTGCTTGGCTTGGGTATGGCTTTCCTGTGCGGTATGTTCGTTCCGCAGGAGATGCTTTCAAGCAGCGTGCTTGCAGCCGCAAGATTCCTGCCTGCATACTGGTACGTCAAGGCTAATGATATGATCTGCGGACTTGGCACAGATCAGTATCGCTTATCGTTAAGAGGCAAAAGAAAGCATTGTGATCCCCCGCGGGACAGAGCTTTTCCCCAAAAATAATAACAACAAATCGAAAAAATAAGACTTTTTTAAGATTTGATTTAAGAGTTTTTTCAGAAACGGGTGTTATTATATAAGCATAGGGGAGAAGAAAGTAGATATAAATAGAAAAAAGAGACAAAATAAAACTCCATGATACACCACAAAACCCCAAGATGGGAGACAGACAAGTGAGAAGGGCGGCAGTAAGCCGCCTTTTTCATTTCTATAAATCAGAGTTTGTGGGTCTGCACTACCTATAAGGGCTTGCCAAAGACAAGACAGGTTTTTCGGTCCAGCCTTTTCTCGTAAAAAAGGCTGGCGGGTCAAGGGCAGAGCCCTTGCCGCCGTCCG
>CADAEJ010000019.1 GCA_902786965.1 uncultured Ruminococcus sp.
TGAGAAAGCTGCACGCAGAGCATCCTTCCGAGAAGGTCGGCGAGGAGATCAGAAAGCTGTACAGCTGGAACAACGAAGAGGACAAGTTCATCAACAACTAATAACTGCAAAAGGACAGCTCAATACGGGCTGTCCTTTTTTACAGAATCAAAACGGACAGCTCAATGCGAACTGTCCGTTAATTTGTACTCAAATCATATATGCTTCAAGGCGGTATATCGGCAAGCCCATCTGCGAGAAGCGTGTTTCGTACTCGGTCATTATGTTGCCCTCGAAATCACTGTTGTGCAGGTCGAGGCTCACATTTTTCAGCCCGAAGCCGTTTGCCGTGAACTGCTCGATAGAGAACTCGAAAAAGTGCATATTGTCCGTTTTCTGATGTATCTCGCCGCCTTGCTTCAGCAGCTTTTTGTAGATCTCAAGAAAACCTTTGTGAGTCAGTCTGTGCGATGCGTAGGTGTTTTTCGGGAACGGACAGCTGAAATTCAGATAGATGAGCCCTATCGACTTCTCGGGGATAAAGCAGTCAAGGTACTCGGCGTTGCCGCGCATAAAGTACAGGTTTTCCACGCCCTGCTCAATAGCGCTCTCCGCCGCATCAACAATGACGTTGCTCGATTTCTCCACCGCAAGCACATTCACATCGGGGTGCGTTTTTGCAAACTCGATAGCGAACTGCCCCTTTCCGCAGCCTATCTCAAGTATCACAGGGTTTGAGTTGCCAAACAGTGCCGCGTAGTCGATAAGCGCCTTTTCGCTCTTGTCCTGAAAATTCTTCTGATCTCTGTCCATGTATATTATCCTGTCGCCGCAGCCCTCAAGCCGCGAATCAAGATTGCGTTTTCTCCTCATTCTCATCAGCTATTGCTCCTCCTTCGACCTTTTTCAATATAAGCTTTTTGAGCAGTATCACCGCATCAAACATAATAAGCATCAGCACCGCAACGATCATCGTCACAATGCAAAGCGGTGCGTAGTCGGGCACTATCTTTTCGATGTTTTGCCAAAGCGGATAGGACTTTCCGTCGATCCTTTCGTATTTTAAGTCCGTTGGTGTGTCTTTGCTCCGATAGATCGCAACAGGGGAGTATATCCTGCATATCCACGGCAGTTTTGCATCGCTTGCTCTGATAACGAACTCACCGCTTGAAAACAGCTGGGTTTCGTGGAAAAACAAGTGGTCAGAATCCCACTTTTCGTAAGTGATCGAGCCAAGGATCGTGCCGTTGTGTACATTGTATTCCGAGCGCTTTGAATCTATCGCCTTCTGATCGACCTCAAACAGCACGAACGATACAGCCGCCGCCACAATAAGCACGATGTTTACCAGTCTTATCCGATGTTTATGCGAACCTTTTATGTATCTCACTGCGTGATATATCGTAAAAGCCGCCAACAGTACCCCTATAACGATCATCAGCATTTTATCACCCCGTTATTTCAGTTCGTGTTCAAACCAGTCATGATCTGCGGTGACTTTCAGCCACTGCGTGCACGACCCCGTGAGCGGATTCTCATAGGGGTAAACGTTCAGCATCACCTCGGGCTCGCCGTCACCCGAATAGTGCGGCGTTACCTTAAAACGGATATCCTTGCTGATTATGCTTGAAAGCGCCTCTTCCATAGTCTGATTTTCGCCTACCCTCTGCGATGCATCGGGAATATGTATGTGAGGAAACTTTGCCTGGTAGATGCGCTTGCCGTCCTTCTTCGCGGTCAGCGGCATATCGACCTTGTGAACGACCGTCTTTCCGCGGCGGTTCTCTATCCATTCAAAGTCGGTGAGCGTCACCGCGCCGCTGTCGATAGCTTCGCCCGAGAATGATACGCACAAGCCCTTTTGTGATGCTTTTCCATCACTTGTCACCGAGAACGAAAAGCGCAGCGAATCTATAAGCACCTTGCCGCAAGCCGCAAAAGCAAGCTTTACGGGAAGCTCCCTTGCTTTGAAAAGCTTCATAAGATCTGTTCACCCCCAAGGTCGATCTCTGCACCGCCGACAGCGCGTATGCCTAATTCATAACAGCAGTCGTCGCCGAACAGCTTTGTCATTTCCGCTTTGAACCCGTCAAGCAGCTCAAACGGCACATATGCCTGTATCGTGCCTGCAAAACCGCCCCCGTGGACTCTGTACGCGCCTTTGCCGCCAAGAACTTTCCCCGCCGCGTAAAGTGCGACTGACAGCCCTTGGTTCTGTGGCTGCGAGCAAGGGAAGATGTTCTGCAAAAGGCTAAGTGACGATTGCCCCGACTCTCTGACTATTCGCAGAAAGCCTTCAAGATCGTCTTTTTCTATCGCGCAGGCCATCTGCCGTACGCGCTCGTTTTCGTCAAAGAAATGCAGCGCACGCAGGTAAGCCCTGTCACCGCATTTGCTGCGGACAAAAGCTGCGTTATCCGCAAGCTGCTCACGGCTTATCTCACGCAGAACGCTCTTGCCAAACACCTGTGCGACCGATCTCATCTCCGCAGGGATAGCCGCGTAATCGGGCGTAAGATCGGCATGGCTGCCTTTTGTGTCAACAATGCAAAGCGCGTATCCGTGAACTGCAGGGTCAAATCTCAGCGGTGTGACGATCGGCGAGCCTGCGTTTTCAAAGTCGATCGCTATAAATCCTCCCACCGAGCAAGCCATCTGATCCATAAGCCCCGAGGGCTTGCCAAAGTACGCATTTTCAGCATATTGACTTATCTTGGCTATCTCGATATCGTCAGGGCAGCCGCCGTACAGCCCTGCGAGAATGTCGCCTATAAGCACCTCGAACGCCGCCGATGATGAAAGCCCCGAGCCTGAAAGCACGCTTGATACGCTGTATGCCTTGAAGCCGCCGATCTTGCAGCCGCGCTGCGCAAGTCCCGCACATACGCCCCTTATCAGCGCCGCAGATGTTCCGATCTCGTCCTGCCTTACCTCAAGCTCGCGCGTATCTATCTTCACATCACCGTATCCCATCGAGTGAAATGTGATCATCCCGTCATCAGTCGGTACGACCGCCGCGATACAGTCGAGGCTCACACCTGCCGCAAGCACACAGCCGTTATTGTGGTCGGTGTGGTTGCCGCAAACCTCCGTTCTGCCCGATGCCGAGAAAAATCTCTGCGGCTTCTCACCAAAGGTCTGCTCAAAGCCGCCGATCAGCGCGCGGTATCTTGTTTTTTGAGAGTCTATTGCTTTATCACCGTAAACACGGCTCAAATCATACTTGTCCATAGCCGATCTCCTTTGCACATATATAATTATTATACCACATATGCGCGCACAATAAAAGCATTTTTTGTTAATTCACAGCTGTTAATTTACTGTTGCAATTTTCGGGGAAGTGTGATATACTGTTTATAGATATCGGCAAATGCGCCGTATACCGTGTAAAAAGAAATCTATCGCCTTGTAGGGTAATGGGCGAATGAAAGGAAAGATACATATTATGAAAAAACTTATGCTTGGAAACGAAGCGGTAGCAAGAGGTCTTTACGAGGCAGGCTGCCGTATCGCGTCAGCGTACCCCGGCACTCCCTCGACGGAGATAACCGAGACACTGGCAAAGTATGACGAGGTCTATGCAGAGTGGGCACCAAACGAAAAGGTCGCTATGGAGGTCGCGCTCGGCGCATCTATCGCGGGCGCAAGAAGCTTTTGTGCTATGAAGCACGTCGGGCTCAACGTTGCTGCCGACCCGCTTTACACCGCAGGCTATACGGGTGTTACAGGCGGTATGGTAGTCGCAGTTGCAGACGACCCGGGAATGCATTCCTCGCAGAACGAGCAGGATTCAAGACATCACGCTATAGCATCAAAGGTGCTTATGGTCGAGCCTTCGGACTCTGCGGAGTGCAAGGAGTTCGCAATAAAGGCTTACGAGCTTTCCGAGAAATTTGACTGCCCCGTGATACTCAGACTTTCAACAAGAGTTTCACATTCACAGTCTGCTGTTGAGCTTTGCGACAGAGTGGAAAAGGATCTTATCCCGTACGAAAAGAACATCGACAAGTACGTTATGATGCCTGCAAAGGCTATCAAGCGTCACCCGATTGTTGAGGACAAGCTCAAGGCTGCTGCCGAGTTTGCTGAAAGCAGCGAGCTTAACAGAGTCGAGATGGGCGATACAAAGATAGGCGTTATCACCGCAGGCATCTGCTACGAGTACGCAAAGCAGGCACTTGGCGACAAGGCAAGCTTTTTGAAGCTGGGTATGATAAACCCGATGCCTACAAAGCTTATCAGGGACTTTGCCGCAAAGTGCGATAAGGTCTACGTTATCGAGGAGCTTGACGGCATCATCGAGAGCCACTGCAGAAACATCGGCGTTGACGTAGTCGGCAAGGAGCTTTTCGGCTACATCGGCGAGATCTCGCAGACTATCGTTTCCGAGAAGATACTCGGCACAAAGCCCGAGTTCGATACCTTCGCAGAGAACGTTCCCGTAAGACCGCCTGTAATGTGCGCAGGCTGCCCGCACAGAGGACTTTTCTACTGCCTCAAAAAGCTTGGCGTTACCGTTTCGGGCGACATCGGCTGCTATACGCTTGGCGCAACAGCACCGCTGAACGCTATGGATTCAACGATATGTATGGGCGCTTCTATCTCGGCGCTGCACGGCTTCAATAAGGCTCTTGGCGAAAAGGCTGAGAAGAACTCCGTGGCTGTTATCGGTGATTCGACCTTTATGCACAGCGGTATGACAAGCCTTGTGAACGTTGCATACAACGCTACAAATTCAACTGTTATAATCCTTGACAACTCTATCACAGGTATGACAGGACATCAGCAGAACCCGACTACGGGCAAGAACCTTAAAGGTGACCCTGCTGCTGCGGTAAATCTTGTTGACCTTTGCCACGCTATCGGTATAAAGAGCGTGAGAGTCGTTGACCCTTACCATATGGCTGAAACGGAAGCTGTTATAAAGGAAGAGCTTGCAAAGGACGAGCCGAGCGTAATAATCTCACGCAGACCCTGTGCACTGCTGAAATATGTAAAGCACAACCCGCCGCTTAAAGTTGACAGCAGCAAGTGCGTTGGCTGCAAGCAATGCCTCAAGATAGGCTGTCCTGCGATCTCTATGCACGACGGAAAATCTGTTATCGACCATACGCAGTGCGTAGGCTGCGGCATCTGCACAGAAATGTGCAAGCTTGGTGCTATCGTAAAGTAATTCATACCGAAAGGAATGTGCATAAATGGAAACAAAATCAATAATGATAGTGGGCGTGGGCGGACAAGGCTCACTGCTCGCATCAAGACTTATAGGAAACGTTCTGCTTCAGCAGGGCTTTGACGTAAAGGTGTCAGAGGTACACGGCATGAGCCAGAGAGGCGGCTCGGTAGTTACCTATGTTAAGTACGGCGACAAGGTGTATTCGCCTGTTGTTGAAAAGGGTGAGGCTGATATCATCATCAGCTTTGAAACGCTCGAAGCTGCAAGGTATGTGCCATACCTCAAAAAAGGCGGTCATATCGTGCTTTCAACACAGCAGATAGACCCTATGCCCGTAATAAACGGTGCTGCGACATATCCCGAGAATATAGTTGAGAAGCTCAAGGCTATGGGCATCGACGTTATCGCCGTTGACGCTCTTAAAATAGCAGAGGAGTGCGGCAACGCAAAGGCATCAAATGTCGTGCTTATGGGCGTTGTATCGACTAAAATGCCTTTTGACGAGGCTTGCTGGAACAAGGCAGTCGAGGAGTGTGTGCCCGCAAAGTTCCTTGACCTTAACAAAAAAGCATTCGCAATGGGCAGACAGGCATAAATCGGAGGAACGTGTATGGGAAAGTATTGGAATGAATCAATGGAGTGCGCAACGCTTGATGAAATGCGCGCCCTGCAAAGCTTCAGACTGCAAAAGACAGTAAAAAGAGTGTATGCAAATGTCCCTTATTACAGAGATATGATGGACAAAGCAGGCGTTAAGCCCGAGGATATCAGGAGTGTTGACGATCTGCACCTGCTGCCGTTCACCTGCAAGCAGGACCTGCGCGACACATACCCATATGGGCTGTTTGCCGCACCGATGGAGGACGTTGTAAGACTGCACGCATCATCGGGTACAACAGGCAAGCAGATAGTTGTCGGCTATACCAGAAAAGACCTTGATATGTGGAGCGACTGCGTTGCAAGAGCGCTCACAGCCGCAGGCGCTACAAAGTCCGATTTTATGCACGTTTCATACGGCTACGGACTTTTCACAGGCGGACTTGGTCTGCACGACGGCGCAACAAAGGTCGGTATGACCACTATCCCCGTATCATCGGGCAATACCAAAAGACAGATAACCATTCTTAAAGACTTCGGCTCGACTTTCATCTGCTGTACACCGTCATATGCGCTGTACCTTGCCGAAACTATGAAGGAAATGGGCATCAGCAAGAGCGATATCAAGCTCAAAGCGGGCATCTTCGGCGCAGAGGCTTGGACAGAGCAGATGCGTAAGGAGATAGAGGATAAGCTCGGCTGCAAGGCTATGGATATCTACGGTCTTACCGAGATCACAGGTCCGGGTGTTGCGTTTGAGTGCGAGTGCCAGGACGGTATGCATATCAACGAGGATAACTTTATCCCCGAGATAATAGACCCCGATACCGGCGAGGTACTCCCCGAGGGCACAGAGGGCGAGCTTGTGTTCACCTGCATCAATAAAGAGGCTTTCCCGATACTTCGCTATCGTACAAAGGATATCTGCGTGCTTGAAAGAAGCAAGTGCAAGTGCGGCAGAACACTTATCAAAATGCGCAAGCCAAGAGGAAGAACAGACGATATGCTCATCATACGCGGCGTAAATGTCTTCCCGTCACAGATAGAGTCGGTGCTGCTCTCGCTTGGCGATACCTCACCGTACTATCAGATAGTTGTCGACAGAAAGAACAATACTGATACCTTCGAGATACAGGTCGAGCTTGCAGAGCATATGCTTTCAGATACCATCAAGACCATCGAGGATATGGAGGCAAAGATAACCGAGGCTGTTCATTCAACACTCGGCATACAGGCAAAGATACGCCTTGTTGAGCCAAAGTCGCTTCCGCGCTCGGAGGGCAAGGCTGTAAGGGTCATCGACCGCAGAAAGCTCGTAGATTAAAAAACTATACTATAATAAACATAAAAGGGAGGTCATTATTATGACAGTAAAACAGCTGTCCGTTTTCGTTGAAAACAGACCCGGAAGACTCAGCGCGATAACCAAGCTGCTTGGCGACGCAAATATCAATATCCGCGCAATGTCTATCGCAGATACCAAGGATTTCGGTATCCTGCGCCTTATCGTAGACGATGCCGAAAAGGCTCTGAAAGTCCTCAAGGACGAGGGCTGCTCGGTAACTATAACGAACGTGCTCGTTCTGCGCATCACAGACAGACCCGGAAGCCTTGCACAGGCTATGAACGCTCTTTATAAGGATAACATCAGCGTAGAGTATATGTACGCCGCATTCATCAATACCGAGAGCAATACCGCCTGCCTCGTTCTGCGCGTTGACGATAACGATAAGGCTACCGTTGCACTTTATGACAGCGGCTATAAGCTTTTGTCACAAAACGAGCTTGGCTGATTTATGAAATTTATATGAAAGTATAAAAAGTACTTGATTTTTTTCGCAAATGTGTTATTATATATAGTAGGCATGGTAGAGGTCGTGCCAAAGACTATCAAGGAGGTTATCACTATGGCTTATAAGATTAGCGATGATTGCATCGGATGCGGCGCTTGCGTAGACGGCTGCCCTGTTGGTGCTATTTCTATGGACGGAGATAAGGCAAAGATTGACGCTGATGCTTGCATCGATTGCGGTGCTTGCAACGGTACTTGCCCTGTAGGAGCTCCTACACAGGAATAATTTTTACTTAATAAGAAAGCATCTGTTTGCAGAGCGTTCTGCGGGCAGATGTTTTTTTGTTGTGCAAAATGCACAAAATCGAAAATGTTTCTTGTGCTATTTTAGGATGATTACAGAATTATTACAAGCTGGTTACAAAAAAGATTGACACCTATATGTTGTTGTGGTATACTAGCATTTGGGGAAATATAGTATTAAGGAGTAAAACTACAATGGGTTATTTAAGAACGGGTGTTAAGTGCAGACTTGCTGTTATAGTAACTTGTGCAGCTGTCGCAGTAGGCACCATCGGCTTTATAGGCTCAACCGGCAGTTCAAAAGATGTTCAGACCGAAGATCCATCTTCAAACAGCGAAGTAACAACTACTGCCGTAACACAGCAGACAACAGTTCAGACATATGCAGTAAATACCTATAAGCAGTCCGCACAGGTAAAGTGGGGCACAAAGATAGAGCCGGCTATAAAGGCTGTTGCGACCACAACTGCTGCTACAACTACCAAGGCAGCAACTACCACCACAAAGGCTGCGACAACTACTACCAAGGCAGCAACAACTACCACAAAGGCTGCCACCACAACAAAGGCAGCAACAGCAAAGCCTGTCACAACTACGAAAATTCAGGGCAACCCCGTGATATATGACGTTGGCGGCTCGGCAAAGGAGAGGCTCAACTCTGTAAAGCCCGAGGAGCTCAAGCCGACTATCACAGTCACAGGCAACGAGAGAGCAATACTTGAAAAGTATATGAAGGCTCTTGTTAACGATAAGATGACCAACTATGAAAAGGTTCTTACCTGCTACGATTACCTTATCACACATACACGCTACGATTACGGCGGATGGAGCAATCCTATGCAGTCCGTGCTCGTAAACGGCTTTGGTACCTGCACAGAGTATTCGCACGTTATGTGCGCAATGCTCCGCTACATGGGCTTCAAGGCAAATACCGTCTGGGGACAGACAGCAATGGCAGCAGGCGGCTACGGTCAGCATATGTGGGTCGAGGTCATCATCAACGGCAACACATACGTTGTTGACCCGCAGGTAGACGATAATATGTCATACGGCGGAAACATCTCACACAGAAGATTCATCAAGCTGTATTCCGAGACCCCGGGCAACTACATCAGAGGCTATACAGAAAAGTGGTAAAAACATAAAAAGGGAACATCACCTCGCGTGGTGTTCTTTTTTTGTTGCAAAAATGGGGGATATGTGCTATACTTTAAAGTAATCTTAAAGTAGCATTGCTATAATATGCTAAAATGATACGAGGAGTGAGAATATGAGACTTTTGCTTGCAGAGGATGAAAAGGAGATGTCAAACGCGCTCGTGGCGGTGCTTAAACACAGCAACTATTCCGTAGATGCGGTGTATGACGGGCTTGATGCCTATAACTACGGCATCAGCGAGAACTATGACGGGATGATCCTTGATATAATGATGCCTAAAATGGACGGCATAGAGGTGCTGAAAAAGCTTCGTGAAAAGGGCATAAATACGCCCGTTCTGCTGCTTACAGCCAAATCGCAGGTCAGCGACAGGATAGAGGGCCTTGACAGCGGCGCGGATGACTACCTTACAAAGCCGTTCGCAATGGGCGAGCTTCTGGCAAGGATCAGAGCGATGACACGCCGCAAGACAGAGTTCTCACCTAACGATCTGACCATAGGCAACATCACATTGAGCCGCGAAACATTTGACCTCAAAGGTCCAAGCGGTACACAGCGCCTTGGCAGCAAGGAGTTTCAGATGCTGGAAATGATGATGGTGAACAAAAACACCCTTATATCCACCGAGCGCTTTATGGAAAGGATATGGGGATACGACAGCGATGCGGAGATAAACGTCGTGTGGGTGTTTATTTCCTACCTGCGCAAAAAGCTTGTCAGCGTCGGCGCAGATGTCGAGATAAAAGCCGCAAGGGGAGTGGGCTACACCCTCGCGGAAAAGCAGAAATGATAGGTGCATAAGCACTGAGGAGTTGAGAAGAACGTGATAAAACGCCTACAGAGGAAGTTCGTGCTTATCGTCGCGGTGAGTCTTTTTATCGTCGAGGTGCTGATAATCGGCGTTATCAATATCATAAATATCCGTTCGGTCAATTCCGAGAACGATAACCTTATGCAGATGATAGCCGAAAACGATGGCAAGATACCCGATTTTTTCAAGCGCGATGATAAAATGCACCGCCAGATGACAGAGCCGGGCAATATACCGCAAAAGTTCAAAAACAACAATTTCAACGAGGAGACCAAGTACCAGACAAGATTCTTTGTAGTCGAGTTCACCCAAAGCGGTGAGGTTAGCCGCGTTGATACGGGGCACATCGCCGCGGTGGACAGCGAGCAGGCTGCCAAGCTTGCAAAGCAGGTGCTTGACGGCGGCAAGGAAAGCGGCACGACAGATAACTATATGTACAGGGTCACCGAGCGTGAAGGCGGCAAAACGGTCATCTTCCTTGATGTGCGTCAGGGCGCGCATAACAAGAACAGGTTTATGCTCATCTCCGCGCTTGTCGCGGCGGCGGGGTATGTTATCACCTGCCTGCTTGTGCTTGTGTTCTCAAAGCGCGCGGTCAAGCCTGTCATCGAAAGCTACGAAAAACAGCGCAGGTTCATCACAGATGCGGGTCACGAGCTTAAAACTCCGCTTGCGATAATCTCGGCAAACACCGAGGTCATAGAAATGACGAGCGAGCCGAGCGAGTGGACGCAGAGCATCAAAAATCAGGTTACCCGACTTGACGGGCTTGTAAAACAGCTCCTTCAGCTTTCAAAAATGGAGGAGGACGATGTTAAGCTCGTCTTTGCCGATTTCGATATGACAAGTGCAGTCGAGCAGGCGGCGCAGCCTTTTGAGGCGGTCGCAAAAACCAATGAAAAATCCCTTCTGCTTGATCTGCAAAAGGACATCGTCATGCACGGCGACGAGAACGCGATAAAACAGCTCACAGCCATACTTGCCGATAACGCCGTAAAGTATGCCGATAAGGGCTCGCAGATAAAGGTCGCCCTTTCAAGATCACAAAGCGGCAGGCACGCGGTCTTGAGCGTTTCCAACGAGTGCGCACAGCCGCCGAAAGATACCGATAAGCTTTTTGACAGGTTTTATCGCAGCGACGAGGCAAGAACGCACGAAGGAAAAACAGGCGGCTACGGGATAGGACTGTCTATCGCCCTTGCGGTCACACAGTCGCATAAGGGGAAGATAGAGTGCAGGGTGGACGGCAATACCGTTACCTTTACCGCCCGTTTCAGAACGGCAAAGGAAAAATAGCTATCACAATGCGGAGCAGCGTGAAATCGCGCAGCTCCGTTTTTTGCTGCCTGCACCTGAAAACTTCTGTGCAGCCTTTGTTGACTTGACCTCGGAAAAGTGGTATAATTACAAAAAAATAAGGGGGAACATCAAATGAATAAGAGGGTACTTTCATCAGTTCTTGCACTCGCACTTATCTTTGGCAGCGCCGCGGCAATTCCGAAGACCGCCATGCCTCACAGCGCGGGCATAACAGCAGCGGCTGAAACCTCGGGGGATTATGATTATAAGATCCTCTCTGACGGCACAGCGGAGATCACAAAGTATAACGGCTCATGTGAAAACCTTTTCATTCCGTCAGCACTTGACGACAAAAAGGTCACAAGCATTGGTAAGCTTGCGTTCTATAATCGTTCACAGATAAAAAGTATTACTCTTCCAAGAACTCTTACGAGCATCGGGGAAAGCGCATTTTATGGGTGTAGTTCGCTGCTGGAGATAAACATACCGAGCAGTGTCACAAGCATTGAAAGAGCATCATTTGCTGATTGCACAAGACTTGAAAGCGTAACACTTCCTGAAAATATCACAACCTTGGAAGATGCCACTTTCTTTAACTGCAAAATGCTCACATCAATAAGCATACCTAATAGCGTCACGAGCCTAGGGAGCAATTTGTTCTATAATTGCAAAAATCTTGCCAAGGTGTCCATTCCGACTGCTGTTACAAGAATCGGCAATGGAGCGTTTAATGGCTCAAAGTGGCTTGTTGACAGGCAGGACGAAGATCCGTTGGTTGTTGTCAATTCAATTCTGATCGATGCAAAAAAGTGCAGCGGTGATGTCAATGTAAATAAAGATGTGAAAGTAATAGGTGAGGGTGCATTTGAGAACAACAGAAATGTTAAAAGCGTTACGCTTCCCTATGGCATTACGATGATAGATAATAGAGCATTTTACTTATCTCAGATTTCGCAGATCAATCTTCCCGATACGCTTGTACGCATCGGTGATAACGCATTTTTAGATTGTACAAAGCTTAAGGGCATGACCATTCCCAGGAGTGTTGAGAAAATAGGAAATGAAGCGGTTGGCTTTTATCGGAAAACCGATCCGACACAAGAGGAAATATACTGCGAAAAGATCCGTGGTTTCAAGATAACCTGCTTCAGTGGTTCTGCGGCAGAGACATATGCTCGAATGTACGGCTTTGATTATGACTATGTGCTGCCGCCGGTAGTTCGCCTTGCAGGCAGCAGCAGATACGATACCGCGGCGGATATATCCAAAGCCACCTATGACAAGGCGGACACAGTCGTGCTTGCGTACAGTATGAACTACGCAGATGCACTTGCAGGCGTGCCGCTTGCGGCAAAACTCAAAGCACCGATACTGCTGACAAACACAGACTCGCTTGACCCCGCAGCGCTTGCAGAGATAAAACGCCTCGGCGCAAAAGAGGTTTTGATCCTCGGCGGCGAGAATGCGATAAGCAAGCAGGTCGAGCAGAAACTTGAAAAAGAGAGTATTGGCACACAGCGTATCGCAGGTGCAACGCGCTTTGGTACAGCTTCACAAATCGCACAAAAGCTCAATACAAAGCCGACAGATGTGTTCTTTGTCTACGGCTTTAACTATGCTGATGCGCTTTCCGTGAGCACGGCTGCGGCGCAGAAAAACGCACCGGTGATATATCTCACGACCAATGGCGAGCTCAATGCCGATACCGCCGCTTACCTTGCCGAGCTTAAAGAGTACAACTGCGTTAAGAACGCCTACGTTATCGGCGGCGACAAGGTAATATCCGACGATATGATGAACAAGGCAGCTGCGGCACTCGGTCTTTCAAAAGCGACACGTATCGCAGGTGCAGACAGGTTTGAGACCTGCGTGGAGGTAAACAAGACCTTCAAGGCATTTTTAACGGGCAATAAGCTTTGCATCGCAACGGGTATGGATTTCCCCGATGCGCTTGCAGGCGGCGTGTATGCGGCAAAGAACAGATCACCACTGTTCCTTGTCAACGGCAAGGCTAAAACTCCTGCCCTCAACGATGCACAAAAGGCGTATCTTAAATCAGTAAAGATAGATTCGTACGCGGTGTTCGGCGGCACAGGCGCAGTTGAGGATAAGCATATCGAATCCATCGTCAGAAATAAATGATCCCGCTCAAAAAGCTCCTCTGTAAAAGGGGAGTTTTTTTTTCACCAAAAAATCATTTTGTCTTTAAGTTAGTTTAAGGTAGGTCGGTTATACTAAAGTCAAACCAAACGAAAAGGAGTGAGCGTAATGGGAGCTTATCAGGAAACCTTTGAACGTATCGAACAGAAATATCTGCTCGGCGTTGACACATATATGAAGCTTCGCAGAAAGCTTGAGGGCTACGCGCAGGTCGATAAGTACGGCAAAACGACCATCTGCAACATCTACTACGATACCCCCGACCACAGACTCGTGAGAACATCAAACGAAAAGCCGTTTTACAAGGAAAAGATAAGAGTCAGAAGCTACGGAACGCCCCGCGAGGACAGCACGGTGTTCGTTGAGCTGAAAAAGAAGGTGGGCGGCGTAGTCTACAAAAGGCGCGTTGATATGACCCTCGCGCAGTCGGAGAAATTTACAAGGCAGGGCATTGCGCCGATGAAGAACAAGCAGATAGAAAGCGAGATTGCCTATTGCTTCAAGCTGTACAACGAGCTTCAGCCTGCGCTGTATTTAAGCTACGACAGGGTAGCGATGTACGGCATAGAGGACGACAGCGTGAGGATAACCTTTGATTCAAACATCTTCTACCGCGACCATACACTTGACCTTTCAAGAGGCGCGTGGGGAAAACAGCTTCTGAACAAAGGCGAAAGAATAATGGAAATCAAAATAGCAGGTTCAATGCCGATGTGGCTGGTAAAGATACTTGACGAGCTGAAGATATATCCGACCTCGTTCTCAAAGTACGGTTCAGCATATCAGCGCGAGCTTGCAAACACAGACATCAAGAAAGAGGGTGCCGATTGTGCTTGACTTTACATCTGTATCATTTACAAGCGTTACCAATAAAACGCTGTTTGCAACATCACTTGTATCCATCGTACTCGGCGTAGTCATCGCACTGGTGTTTGCCTATAAGAGCAAGAAATCCAAGGGCTTTTTGATGACCGTATCTGCTCTGCCGTTCATCGTGCAGATAGTGATAATGCTCGTCAACGGCAACGTCGGAACAGGCGTGGCAGTAATGGGCGCATTCAGCCTTGTAAGATTCCGCTCGGTACCCGGCAGCGCAAAGGACATCTGCTCGATACTTCTGGCAATGGCAGTCGGTCTTGCAACGGGAACCAATCACCTGATGCTCGCAGCACTTATGACGATAGTTGTCTGCGCACTTGCACTTGTGTACACCGTTATCCCCGAGAGCAAGTCAAGCGGCGAAAAGGAGCTTACGGTCGTTATCCCCGAAAGCCTTGACTATGCGCAGGTCTTTGATGATATCTTTGAAAAGTACACCAGCGAGAGTGAACTGGTGCAGGTAAAAACGGTCAATATGGGCAGTTTGTATAAACTAAAGTATAATGTTTCCCTTAAAGATAAGACCAAGGAAAAGCAAATGCTTGATGAAATAAGAGTGCGCAACGGCAACCTTGAGGTCATCTGCTCACGGGCTAAATCACCCGATTATGAACAGCTGTGACAGCAAAAAAACCGTAAAGCTTAAAACGCAAAAGCGCGATAAACAAGCCAACTTCTCCTATTTTCATATTCTCACCTCGGAGAACAGTCACCTTTCAAGGCGGCTGTTCTCTGCATTTTTTACCGCAAGTAGTGCAGCAAGTAATTGGCAGACAGTCGGCGGACAACAGAAAAATCAATCATTAAAGGGAGATGTCCTTTGCTGTGGCAAGGCTTCTCCCTTTTAAATTTTCAGGTGTGTTGGGATCTAAGCAAAAAAAAGAACCGCAAGCATAACACTTGCGGCATTCATGTGACTCCAGTACAAAAAAAGATGACACGAGAAAAGCCCGATTTTACGCGGTTTGCGAGGCGTATTTGATTTTTGGCTGTGGTTTGTAAGTGTAGTCCCTATTGTCAAAACAAGTAGAAAATTCAGCTTTTTTGACAAAACCTGAGGTTTATAAAGCCATGAACAAAACCGCTTCTCCGGGAATTATTGCTCTCCTTATTTTACAGGTATTCCATGCTTCGGCAGTCTCTTTGGGAACGGGCCTTCGATCTTACAAGGAATGCCCAGTTTCTCAAGTTCTTCCCGAAAGAGATCAATGTACTTATCAGTTTTTATGACCTGCATGAAGCCGATGAAGATCTTATCCGCCATAGCGGTTATCTCTATTGTAAAATGTCCTTCAATAATAAAAACAAACCACTCAACATAATTCGCCAGTTCTCCCCAATCCATCAGCCCCGTGTAGTTGGCAATAAAGCTACCGTGCTGCGCATCCTTGCCGGTAGCAAGGCTGTGTTTTGCCATATACTTTCTTTTGGCCTTTAGGCTATGCACTTTGTCGATCTCTTCATACAGTTCAAACAGTTCTTTTACCTGTGCATTGCTGACAGTAGGATCTGTCTGAAGAATTATCTGTCCTCTGGTCCTTGTTCCTAATTTTTCTAGGTCACCATTTAAACTGTCTCTGTCATAATCCACATACACATGGCTCAAAAAGTCACAATGTGTATTGGGAAGTCCGACGCTCTCTCGCAGATTATGCGCCGCCTCACCTACAATAACCCTGTTTTTTTGTGGGAATACCCTGTCCAAGACCCTTGCAAACAGAACAAAGAATAAGGAAAGTACGCTGGAATCATTCACCTTCGCAACTTTCAGGAAATCCTTCTGATCGATGGTCACCACAGTATAATTCGGATCTCTTTTTATCGGGATGAAAACTCCTTTGAGATAATCCAGTCCCAGAACAGGAGCTTTTTTGATTTTTCTTTTATAGATCGGCTCCTCAGCCGTCAGCATATCCATTTCAGGTTCATCAGTCTCTCCCGGAAGAAGGTCACTGTCCGGTTTTCTGATCTCAGGCGCATAAGGCTCTACGTTGTATTTTTCTCTTACATACTCGTATACATTTGTCATGACCCACGGCTGAAAGCCTCTTCCGCCGCACATAGTATGGCTTATGTTGAAAAAAATATCCTTTCCCGAGCAATCTACATAAAGCAGATGATCATTTATGCTGCTGCTTCCGAGCATTGGCATTTTTTCGGCTGTAGGCATCACAACGATCTTCCTGTCATTCGGAACGAGAATATACCCGCCATACTCGTCAACGGTTACTCTGACGGCAAAGTAAGGGTATCGTCTGATAGCAGAGTTGACCGCTTTATCCAGCACATTTATATCCACCTCATCCTTCATCCTGACATGGATGCGGACAGAATGTGCAAAATATTTCTCGCTCTGATATAGCCTGTATGTATCAATGCTGTATTTCATTTTTTATCCTCCCGATCCGTCACAGATCCATTCTGAATGTCCAGTTCCCAATAGATTTCGCTTTGTATTCAAGCGTTTCTTCTTTTACCAGCGTGAACCCGTTTTTAATATAAAAGGCTACGTTTTTCTCGGAATTGGTAGTAACGGTTATCAGATTTCCGCCGTTGGATCTTACCAAAGGGATAAGGAAATCCTGTATCGCACCCGATCCGATGCCCCGGCTCTGATATTTCGGGTCAACTGCCAGAAAAAATAAATGCCAGCGGGGTTCAGGAATGCTTTTTACAACCATTTCAGTTTTATCTGACAATTCCATATATTTAAGGGTGTCACTAAGCCCGATTCTCGCTATGATACCTGCCATTCCGCTGACGGCATAATCCCAAAATCCGACCGGTTTGTCTGACGGCTTCTCAACGATCACAATGGCTCTGACCTTTCCGCCCGCAATACCAATATAGCAGTCATCCTTGCGGACAGTAGCTTTGAATATCCCCTTCATCAGACGCTCATAAAAACTGCGAAGTTTGCTTTCTGACTTGAACCGGCCTTCAAAAGCTCCCCAAAAAAGGGGATAATCAACAAAAGACTCTGCGAAAACCTTTAACACCTCAGTTTCATACGAGCTGTCATAATGCTTATACTCAATCATATACATATCCTCATTCTGAATTGTATTATCTGCTGATATTATTATATCATAATTCATAAAAAAATCAACAGCTTGTACGATTTATTATCAATCATGAATTGTGCACAGAATTATATCATTCCCGTTCGTTCATTTTCCCTTTCAGCCACCCATTAAAGCAAGATATCGTTTCTTCATAAGGCCTCAGGCAGACTGTCGGTATTTCTGCTGCATATAAGCGAGCTGACCTCACCTACCTCATTCAACTCTTAATATCTGCTTTCTTAGTGTATTTGCCTGATTGATCCAACACGCTGGTAGCCCTTTGATTCTTGGGAACTGAAAGTAAGAATGCCTTACTCCCAATAAGGTCGCTGACTATATACACTTCTATAACCATGAACGTCCGCATAAATCAAATGGATATAAAACTCCTGACAGAAAAGAAAAAGCCTATTATGCTAACGAAAGCAAAACAGACTATGGTTCGGATCTGTAGTCCCGGCAGAAAAATGTATCAGTTTTCGCTCGTTTTAACATTTCAAGCTTATCGTACAAACCGTCAAAACCGCGCAGATGCGTTGGATATAACAAATGACCCCACAGTCATGGTTCGTAACTGTGGGGTCATTCACATGGCTGGGGTGGAAGGATTCGAACCTTCGGAATGACGGAGTCAGAGTCCGTTGCCTTACCACTTGGCGACACCCCAATACTTATTACTGGCTGGGATAGATGGATTCGAACCATCGAAATGACGGAGTCAAAGTCCGCTGCCTTACCTCTTGGCTATATCCCAATATTAAGGGTATCACAGCTTCCTGCTCATTCCGTCCAAGACCTTTCCTCAGACAGCTTAATCATTATACCACAACGGCGGACAGATTTCAAGTGAATTGTCTTTTGTTTACAATTTATTTACAAACGTCCCTTTGTCCGTTTGGTGTAAATGAAATTCCTGCCTGACAGGAACAATATTACATTAAACGCAAACAGCGATCTTACGCCAAAAAGGTAAATATATAAACCAAAGAAAATACGCGTTCTGTATTGACTTTATTGCTAAAATGTGTTATTCTAAAGTGGGTATATCCAATTCATTTTATGCGTTGAGGAGGTGTGCAGATGGGCGAGCGAAGAAAGCGCTATGCTGTTTTGGTCGGACAAGCTGATGAAAGCTATCAGCAGCGTTTTATCACAGGCTTTTTGCGCAAGGCGTTTGCCGATAATACCGATGTCTGCATATTCTCAATGTATCTGAAATATCAGGATACCTCCGTAAGAGAGCAGGCTGATTCAAACATCTTTTCGCTTATGGAGCCGTCTGCTTTTGACGGTGCTGTAATACTTAAAGACAGCATACAGACCGCGGGCGCTGCGGAGAGGATCGAAAAGCGCCTTAAAGAGAGCTTTGACAAGCCTGTACTTGTCGTTGAGAAGCCGAGTGAATACTTCCCCTATGTCATCACAGACGGCTATCAGGCGATGTACGACATCGTAACGCATATGATAGTCAATCACGGGTTTAAGGATATTGGCTTTCTTTCGGGCAAAAAGTGGCATGAGCATTCTATACAGCGTATGCAGGCGTATAAAGACGCTATGCACGACCACGGACTCGAGGTAAATGAGGACAGGATAGTTCACGGCGACTTCTGGTATCAAAGCGGTGAAATGTGCGCAGAGCAGTATATCTCCAAGCAGCACAGCCTGCCCGAGGCAGTAGTGTGCGCAAATGACCAGATGGCTATCGGTCTTTGCAAAGCGCTTTCCGAACGCGGTATAAGAATACCCGAGGACGTTGCGGTCGCAGGTTACGATACAACGTATGAGGGTCAGACAAGTCCTAAATCTCTCACATCTACACTTATCCCCGCCGATGAGATGGGCGAGTATGCCCACTATTTCCTGAAAACCAAGGCACAGGGTATCGAGCCCGAGCCTTACGATAAAATACCAACTCTCGTTTCGGGCGAAAGCTGCGGCTGCAAGGTGCATACCATCGCACAGTATTCGCTGCGCCGCGACCACTGGGGCACACCTGTCTCCGAGGAGGGTTACAGCTCTATCTTCAATAAGATGGAGGAGAACCTTATTATGCAGCAGAATATGGAGGACTTCGCAGGTGCGCTGTACTCCTACTGCTATCAGCTGACAGGCGCGAAGAGTTTTCATATCTGCCTTACTAACTGGTGGAAGTATACCGAACAGGACGCAGGTCTGCACCTGCGCAACGAGGGCTATCCCGATAAGATGACCTACGCCATCAGGTACAGCGGCGACCGAAAGAACAATAAGCTCTCCACCAACGAAACCTTTGAAACAAGGATAATGCTGCCCGACCTTTACGAAAGGCGCGATAAGCCGACTGCGTTTATCTTCACGCCGCTTTTCTTTGAGACCGAGTGCTTTGGCTATGCCGTTATCAATTACGGTGATGAAGCGCGCAGCTATGACGAGGATTACCGCAGGTGGATAAACTCGGTGATGCGAGCCTTTGAAGCGCTGCGCAGAAATCTTGTCATCGCCAATATGCAGCAGATGATGAAAAAGTTCAAGGTCAGCAAATTCGGCGGCGTGAACAGCGCCTACGAAATGATGAGCGATGAGGAAAAGCTCGACCACGATACCGTGGGACAGATCCTTGACAACAATCTGCTGACATATCACTTTCAGCCTATCGTCAGCGCAAAGGACGGCTCGATATATGCCTACGAGGCGCTTATGCGGTCAAATACCGAAAGACCTATATCACCGCTGCGCATAATCAAGTTTGCGACTATGCAGGGCAGGCTTGAAGATGTCGAACGCGCGACCTTTGTAAACGTGCTTTCCATAATAGATAAGAAAAAGCAGCGGCTGGGAAATGCAAAGGTGTTTATAAACAGCATACCCGGCGTGCGCCTGCACGATCCCGATAATAATGTCATCGAAGGGTACCTCAAAGCCAATTCGGAAATGGTAGTCGTAGAGCTTACCGAAGAGGCTGAATTGAGCGATGAAGAGCTCGAAAGGCTCAAGGACTACCTCAAAAACCTCGGCATAGAGATCGCAGTTGATGACTACGGTACAGGCTACTCCAATGTGTCAAATCTTCTGCGCTATATGCCTAACTATGTTAAGATAGACAGAGCGCTTTTGTCGGGTATCCAGAGCGACAGCCACAAGCAGCACTTTGTCCGCGAGATAATAAGCTTTTGCCACGATAACGATATCCTCGCGCTTGCCGAGGGCGTTGAGACCTCAGACGAGCTTGCAACTGTCATTCACCTCGGGGCAGATCTTATACAAGGCTTCTATACAGGTAAACCGTCGCCGATGTTTGCAGGTGAGATAAACACCGCTGTACAAGGCGAGATAAAGACCTATTATCAGGAGTTCCTTGACGGAACTACCAAAAAGACCTACACCGCAGGCAAGACCAACCGTATATCGCTTGGCACGCTCGTCAGGGACAGATGCACCGATATCGTCGTAGGTCAGGGAACTATGGTGTATAAGGATATCTCCATCATTGGCGCACCGTCGCTCCAAACGGATATCCACCTGCGCGTTGCCACGGGCTACATCGGCAGGATAAGCTTTGAGAATGTTTATCTCTCCAACGTCAAGGGCAGACCGTGTATCGACATCGGCGAGAACTGTGATGTAACGCTTTCGCTGCAGGGCTCAAATGTCCTTGCAAATGGAGGCATCTGCGTGCCCGAAAGCTCGCGGCTGGTAATAGAGGGCGACGGCGATCTGAGCATATCCTGCAACAATCCCCAATACTACTGCATCGGCAACGAGCTTGACCAAAAGTGCGGCGAGATAGTCTTTGAGCAGGACGGCATCATTGAAATACATTCTCACGGTATGAACGGCGTGTGCATCGGTGCAGGCAAGGGCGGAACTATCCGTATCAACAAAGGACAGTATAAGCTGCACGTCACGGGCGATATGGGCGTGGGCATAGGCTCGGTTACGGACGACATCAAGCTGGAGATAAACAGCTGCAATATCCTCGGCGAGCTGTACGTCAGCGAGGGCGTGGCAATTGGCTCACACAGCGGCAGCGTTGATATATCTCTTGCACGAAGCTCATATAAGCTCGACGTAAACGGCAATACCATAGTCGGCATAGGAACGATAAAGGGCGAAAGCGCAAGTATCTCAATGCTCGAGCTTAGCGGAGAGATAAGTATGCGTGCGGATAATTCCACAGGCTACGGCGCACTTGAAGGCTCAAGCCGCATCTATGTGGCATTTGCATCAATGCATATGGGCATATCGGGCAAGAACGCACTCGCGCTGGGCGGACGAAACGAGAACACCGACATCGTGTTCAACAATGTCGATACCCGCAGCGATGTGCATAACCTTATCGACAAGGACACCTATGCACCGCCCGAAAGGATACGCCTTATCAACGGCAGACGCACGTTTATGGTCAACGATAAGGAAATAGAGCGCAAGCTCACATATGATTTTAACGATTAAAAAGTCTCACGGGATATTGATCCTGTGAGACTTTTGCATTGCTGGCGTTTTTCAGCTGACCTCGCTGTTTATTCCGTAGTATGAATGTATAGTTGTGACGCTTGTGTATTCGCGCCCGAACCCGAGCGGGTTGCTGTCATCGTATACCTCAAATGTGAACTGCACATCGTAGCCCACACATTCGCCTGTGTCCTTATAGCTTTCTTTAGACTTGAAAAGCATCCTGTCCGTGTCTGCAGCCTTTTTATCAGCTGTTAACGGTATTGATCCGTCTTTATCACGTTCAGATGTCGTGGTAAGCCCGTCAAGAGTCTGCTGACTTGCTCCCTTGATGTGCGGTGTGAGCTTTATCGTCATCTTATCGTCCTTGATGCGCACACCGCCGGGTATTTTTACATCAATACCTTCAATGTACGCCGCATCGTAAAGCGTGTTGATCTTATAGGATATAGATATATTGTCGCGCACCTCACGCGAGATAACAGTTCTCCCGTTAGTGCTTTCAAGCTCCTGCTTTGTCACAAAGTCCTTGCAGACGGAGGTGTTTGTCTCCCAGTCTATCGGCAGATTTTTGCCGTACTGCGAGAAAAACGATTCCGTGTATAAGCCACTCGGTACATTAAATCTGTAACCATACGTCTTTTTGCCGAGCCGAACGTGAATGTACCCGTTGTGTTCTGTGTCCTCACTGTATACCAGACTGTCCTCGCCGTCCTTGCGGTGTATTGCAAGCACGCGTATGTTATTCAGGGTGAATATCACGCCGCTGTCCGTTTTCATCTCTTTGACGTTCATAAGATACCTGCCAAGCGCCGCCGCCGTGCGCGAGTGTACATCAGGGTGCCTGCTTTCCTGCGTAACGTCAGCACATTCCGATTCATCGTATTTTACGCTGCTTTCGCTTATCGCGTAGAATTTCTTGTCATCGCTCACAAGCTGCGAGATAAACTCGTTCGCCTCTTTATCAAGCCCTTTGGGCATTACCGTTTGCTGCTTTGCGCTGTCATTTTGCTGCTGTGATACAGGTGATATCTGCTGCTGTGATGACAAAGCCTCGGGCTTGTGCGAACTGCTTATGTATAAAAATCCTGCTGCACCGACCGTCAGCGCGAGTGCCGCGAACACCAGCGCCCTGCCAAGATGCGAGAACCTGACCGATGCCTTAGCGGGCTTTTTCTCTATCGCCTCGTCAGCCGTCAGGTCTGTCGGCAGCTTGAGATTGCTCGCCATCGACTGCCTTATAAGCTCCTTTTCAGTCATCTTCCTTCCTCCTTGTGTACTTTCTGCGTATCAGCCTTACAGCGCGGTATAGCCGCTGCCTGACCGTGTTTTCGTTCATCTTCAGTATCCTTGCAGTCTCCTCAAGCGGCAGGTCCATAAAGTAGTGCAGGTAAAACATCCTCTGCACATCAGCACTTTGCGAGCGTATCTCTCTGAACACCTGATCGAAAAGCTCGCTGTTTATCACCGCAAGCTCAATGTCCTCGCCGCTTGGAATATCGCCGATGTCTTCATCACTGCCTTTTGCCGAAAGGCTCACGCGCGCCCTGAGCCTTTGCATAGCGGTGTAGTAATGTGCAATACAGTGCTTTGCCGTACCTATGACGAAAGCCTGTTCGTCCTTTATCTGCTTTCCCTTTGAAAGCGCCTCAAACACCCGCGTATATGTCTCCTGATAGATGTCCTGTATATCACATATGTTTATGCATTTTGATGCTATGTATTTCAGCACGCCTTGCTTTGTGTTCTCGTAAAGCTGTTCAAAGCGCGGCTCTGTCTGCTCCATTACCTCACCTCCCTATAACAGTAGTGTAAAAAGCATAGCAAATAGTTGTAGATTTTTTGTAAACGTTTTGTGTATTTTCATCATCGGCGCGTAATAGAAATTCAATAAGATCTCTATAAATAGTTGCATTTCCGCGCCGCTTGTGATATAATATACTAAATATATATTCAACCACAAAACTATCGGAGGACCGACACCATGACAAATGATCCGATCTTCAATAAAATAGCTGATGCTTTGCTTGCGGACTATACCAGCGTTTACTACGTCAATGCCGTAACGGATGAATACAGCTGGTATTCGTCCGATCCCAAGCTGCGCGCATTTCACGAAAAACACGGCGGCAGGGACTTTTTTGCCAACGTTATCAGCAACTCGCAGGAGATGGTCTACGAGCCCGACAGGCAGACCTTCCTGCACGAGTTCAACAAAGAGAACCTTCTTGCGCAGATGAAAAGGGGAACGCTCAAGAACATCGAGTACCGCCTTATGATAGACGGCAAGCCCGTGTATCATTCACTGCGCCTTATCAGAGGCGTGAGGGATGACGATGATTATTTTATCCTTGGTGTGCTGAATATCGACGATATGGTAAGGGCAAGGCATGAGGCTGAAAGGGCAGAGCAGGAGCGCGAGGTATTCAACCAGATAGCAGGCAGCCTTGCCGAGCATTACGATACCCTTTACTATGTTGACATACAGACCAACAAGTATTTTGAGTTCTCCTCGTCAGACGATTACAAGAGCCTTCAGATACCCACATCAGGTGACGACTTTTTCAAAGAGAGCCGAAAGAATATCAGAAAGCTTGTCCACCCCGATGATGTTGACAGAGTGGTAAAGCTCTTTTATAAGGAAAGAATACTTCAAAACCTTGCCGATAAAAATACGGTAAAAGTGACCTATCGCCTTAACATCGGCGGAAAGCAGAGATACTACCGCACCTCACAGATATGGGCGAGCGACAAAAAGCACGTTATAATCGGTATCGAAAATATCGACAAGGAGATACAGACCGAGAAAAAGCTCAAAGAAACGCAGAAAAAGAACGTCACCTACGAGCAGATAGCCGAGAGCCTTGCCTCGCATTATGACGTTATCTACTATATTGATTCATCAAGCGGCAGGTATGCCGAGTTCACCTCCAACCACATCTACGGCAATCTTGAGCTTCAGGAAGAGGGTGTGGACTTCTTTGCCGATGCACAGCG
This sequence comes from uncultured Ruminococcus sp., assembly GCA_902786965.1. GTDB lineage: Bacteria > Bacillota > Clostridia > Oscillospirales > Ruminococcaceae > Hominimerdicola. Next base: position 24,651 of record CADAEJ010000019.1, read on the forward strand.
CAATATCGTGCAGCTTGTCCACCCCGATGATGCTGAAAGGGTCGCAAAGGTGCTTGAAAGGGACTTCCTTATCTCCGCACTTGAAGATAACAAGCAGCTGCGCACCGACTACCGCCTTATAGTCAACGGCAAAACGCAGTATACAAGGTTCTCGGTCATATGGTCAAGCGACAAGATACATTTTATCATCGGCGTTGAAAACATCAATGCCGAGGTCAAAAGAGAAAAAGAGCAGGTCAAGGCGCTCGATCAGGCAAACGACCTTGCAAGGCGTGACGAGCTTACAGGCGTGCGCAACAAAAAAGCATTCAGCGAGCTTGAGGTCACCGTTCAGCACAATATCGACAGCGGACTTGATTATTTCCCGTTCGCCCTTGTCGTGTTCGATATTAACAACCTCAAGCTTGTCAACGACTCGCAGGGTCATAAGGCAGGCGATGAATATATCCGCGCGGCTTGTCGGCTCATATGCAATGTTTTCACTCACAGCCAGGTGTTCCGCATAGGCGGTGACGAGTTCGTAGCGTTCCTTGGCAGCGGTGATTTCTTTGACAGGATAGCTCTGCTCGAAAAGCTCAAAACCACAGTCAGAGAGAACCTCATCAACGGCGAGGGCGCAGTTGTCGCGGCAGGTATGGCTATCTTTGAAAGGGATATGGACGATAAGTTCTCCGATGTTTTTGAGCGCGCCGACAGTAAGATGTACGAGGACAAGAACAGGCTCAAAGAGGTATTCCGCACAGGCGTTAATATGCCCGAAAAGCACAGGATAGATGCCGCTATACCGACCGAGCGCAGAACAAAGCTCGAGGGCTTGTTCAAAGCATTCAGCATCATTTCCGAGGGCACATACGTCTACCTTTGCGATATGAAATATGACTACTCCATATGGTCAAAGACCGCAGTCGATGCCTTTGGTCTGCCGGCAGAGCGTATGTACAGGGCAGGCGATATATGGGAGGAGCATATCCACCCCGACGACCGCGAGACCTACCGAAACGGTATCAATGATATCTTCACAGGCAATTCCACAGGTCACGATATGCAGTACCGCGCAAGACGTGTGAACGGCGATTATGATGTTTGCACCTGCCGCGGAATAGTCCTGCGTGACGACAGTGGCGCTCCCGACTATTTCGGCGGAGTTATCCGCAACCACGATATCCTCGGTCATATCGACGAGCTTACAGGTCTGCGCAATCAGTACGGCTTCTTTGAGGACCTCAAGACCGTGCTTGAAACGACCGTGCCCGTTCGCGTGTTCATGGTCGGCATAAGCAGATTTTCCGAGATAAACGAGCTTTACGGCTACCATTTCGGCAATAACGTGCTTCAGCGCTTTGGCAGACTTTTGTTTGAACACGTTGCAAATGACGGCAGCGCATACCGCCTTGACGGAACAAAGTTTGCCATAATCAGCAGCACTCAAACGCTGAATGAAATGGAAGAAAAGTATGAAGACCTGCGCAGCTTCTGCCGTGAGAAATTCTATTCTGATGATAAAAAGCTTGTGCTTGAGCTTAACGCAGGCGCGATAAATGTTGACTACTTCAACATCGACTACCAGACTATCTATGCCTGCCTCAACTTTGCCTATGGTGAATCAAAGATAAAGGCACAGGGCGATGCTGTCGAGTTCACCAACGGACGCAGCAAGGACAGCAAGCGCCATATCGAGCAGCTCCACACGATACGCGATTCTATAATACGCGCGTTCCGCGGATTTTTCCTGCTCTTCCAGCCCGTTGTCGATCCTCACGCACACAGACTTGTCGGCGGCGAGGCGCTCCTGCGCTGGCAGAATGAAGAGTACGGCGTTGTTCCGCCCGACAGCTTTATCCCCGTGCTTGAAAGAGATCCGCTGTTCTGCGGTCTGGGCGAATGGGTACTGAAAATGTCGGTCAAGGCAGGAAAGAAAATGCGCGAGATCTACCCCGATTTCGTGATGAACGTCAACGTTTCCTATTCGCAGCTCGAAAAGCCCGATTTTGTCGATATGGTCCTCAATATCCTCAAAAAGTATGACTATCCGCCCGAGAACCTCTGCCTTGAGATCACCGAGCGATGCAGACTGCTCGACTTTGATCTGCTCAAAAACATCTTCGTCAACCTGCGCGGCAGGGGAGTAAAGATCGCCCTTGATGATTTCGGTACGGGATTTTCCTCAGTCGGCTTGGTCAAGAATTTCACATTTGACGTTATAAAGATCGACCGCAGCTTCGTGCGTAAGATAGAGGACGACGAAACCGAGAGAAAGCTGCTTGAAAGCTTTATGGAACTTGCGGGCATCTTCAGCGCAGCCGTCTGCGTCGAGGGTATTGAAACCGCACAAATGCGCGATATAATCAGAAACTACAACGTCAATAGTATGCAGGGCTATTACTTTGCAAAGCCGCTGCCGTTTGACGAATTCATTGATTGGGAGTATAAGGAATGATCCCGCGGCTGCCGTGCGCTTTGCATCGGCAGTCTTTTTTTCGCATTCATTTTTTGACAAAAAACACTTGCAAAAGGTGTGCAAATGTGCTATACTATAAACTGTACGCAGATATAGTATAGCGGTCATTACTCCAGTTTCCCAAACTGGTGATGCGGGTTCGACTCCCGTTATCTGCTTAAAGCCAAAGCCCGTAAACACGTCGTTTGCGGGCTTTTTTGCGTGTCAAAATCTGCACTTGGTCTTTATTTGGTCTTTGTTTTTACATCTCACTGTACTGAGAATGTCAAGAATTCAGCGCATCTGCGCACTTTGCGCCTGTGATACAAGTGCGTCTTTTTGGCTTTTATTTTAATTAAAAAAATATGAACAATGCCCCGTGAGCTCAAGACGGGTACTAATAAAGAAGTTTTAATTCTTTGAAGATAAGGTTGCGTAACCAAGCGGTTACGCAGCCTTTCTTTTTTTTGTCGTACTTCATACTGTCAGCAACGGCAGTCGTTACGGCTACATCAAAACGGTAATGAATTTCAATCTGCTGAGTGCGATGCCCGCTGCTCTTGTCAGGAACATGGATAACGATCTTCTCGATAAGTTCGTGCATGATCTCAGGGGTAAGCTCCGTGATATGCTCATACTTCTGTACAGCCTGAATGAAGAAATTCACATCGGCTGACTTCTGCTTAGCTGTTTCAATGTAGGCGGTCAGCTCGGCAACACTTATCCGCAGCTTCTTCTGTTCGTCTTCATATCCTGCGGACATCATGGCAAAACGCTCATCGGAAATCTTACCCGATACATTGTCCTCATAAAGCCTTGTGAACAGCTTGTCAAGTTCAGCGATACGCTTTTCAGCCTGTTTCATCGTCTTTTTTGCTTTTACAAGCTCCGAGGACTGCTTCTGAACGGAATTGTCCATAGCCATCTGCACAAACTCGTCCTCATTATCCTTGACAAAGGCAACCATCTTATTTAGTTCACCGAGTATGATCTCTTTCAGCACTATTGTCCTGATGAAGTGAATTGTACAGCCGTTCTTGTCTTTTGCAGAGGTGCCACATTTCAGATGCTCTTGGTCGGCAGTCATGGTTGTCGCTCGGCACAGATACAACTTCTTTCCACAGTCGGCACAGTAACAGATGCCTGAAAACGGATTGACTTCTTCGTGCTTTTGCGAAGCTCCTGCACCAAGTCAAACTCCTGCTGTGTGATGATAGGCTCATGGGTTTTCTCAAAAATCAGCCAGTCCTCTTTTGGGTTATCCACACGCTTCTTGTTTTTGTAGGACTTCACATGAGTACGGAAATTCACTGTATGACCTGCGTATTCGGGCTTTTCAAGAATACCTGAGATTGTTTCCATTCCCCAGCGATTGAGGTTAGCATTCTTGTGACCGTTGTCTCTGCCTTGCGAAAGTGCATAGGCTGTCGGTGTTGGGATACCTTCTTCCGTCAAAATGCGAGCAATCTGCGCCGGACCATAGCCATCAATGCAAAGATGAAAAATCTTGCGAACAACTTCGGCGGCTTCATCATCGATCACCCAAAGGTTCTTGTCCGTTTCCGAATGCTTATAGCCATAGATCGGATTGGAAAGATGTTTGCCCGACTGTCCTTTAGCCTTGAAAACGGCTCTGATCTTCTTCGACGTATCCCTGGCGTACCAGTCATTAAAAATGTTCTTGAAAGCCATCAGCTCATTCTCGGATTTGAATGTATCCACGCCGTCATTGATCGCAATGTAGCGGACATCGTAATCGGGAAATATGATCTCGATGTACTCGCCAGTTTTCAGATAGTCACGACCTAAACGGCTTAAATCCTTAGTGATAACAGTTCCGACTTTTCCTGCTTCTACGTCAGCCATCATAGCCTTGAAGCCTTCACGTTCAAACGTCGTACCAGAAACTCCGTCATCGACATAATAAACCGTATTGCCAAAGCCGTTATCATCGGCGTACTTCTTGAGGATAGCCTTCTGATTGGTGATGCTGTTGCTCTCACCCTGTAACATATCGTCCTGCGAAAGACGACAATATAATGCTGTGATCTTGTCTGTCATAGACAATATAATGCTGTGATCTTGTCTGTCATATTTAGCCTTCCTTTCCGACAGATACAGCAAGCTATGTTATCATTATAGCGCGCATTTCCGAATGATTCAATACGCCGATATTCCAAAGTTACACAGCCTGCTTCTCGGGTTCTTGTCCGGATTCACCGAGGATTTTTTCGCCCTCCCGGATGATCAGCCTTTTAAGAATATCAGAAAGGCTTTCCTTTGAAGCAGGGTTGAACACGGTGGTCACCGTGTAAAGAGTATGTCCGATCTTGTATTCGGACGTTGTGTTAAAAGTTGTCTCTGCCTTTTCTCTTTCTACGACAGTAGTGATGTTATTCATAGCGATCTTTCCTTTGCATTTATATCTCTAAGCATTGGTGAGGGCATCGCTTTATCTCTCTTACCCTCTAAGCAGCCGCAAGGTCGGAACATCTTCCTTTCAGCTGACCGAGTATTTTGCGACTATAACAATTATAGCGCGCACTGATACTAAAAGTCCAGATTCATTGCGCACGAACTTTAGGTTGAATTTCATTTTTCCCCAGTGAAATTTGCACTGGAAAAATGAAAAAAGCACCAAGTCCATAAAACTTGATGCTTGAAAAGTTTTTATAGTGCTTTTTCCAGTTTCAGCAGCTTGATCTTTCTATCCAGTCCTCCTGCATACCCGGTCAGGCTGCCGTCTGTGCCGATAACTCTGTGACACGGGACAATGATCGAAATAGGATTATGCCCGACAGCACCGCCAACAGCCTGAGCTGACATACGCTCGATACCTTTCTGCTCTGCGATGATATTTGCAATCTCGCCGTAGGTCATGGTCTGCCCGTATGGTATCGTGAGCAGTATCTCATAGACAGCTTTGCGGAACGGAGTTGCAGTCAAACTTATAGGCGGAGTAAAGTCGGGAGCTTTGCCGCCGAAATATGTATTGAGCCATTTGATAGCCTGCGTGAATATCGGCAGCTCTTCTTCGGTGCTTTCAGATATGAGCTTATGGGGAAAGTGTTTCTGTCTGTCGAACCATAAGCCGGTTAGTGCTTCGCCGTCGCTGGCGAGAGTAATGTTGCCGAGCGAAGAATGATAGTGATTTATATAAGATGAATTCTTACCTATCATAGAAATCGTCCATCAATTCCAGTTGATTCATGACAAGCATAATTGTTTCACGATGAGTATACTGATGCGAATGATAGCTATATTTCAAATGCTTTCTTGCTATTTTTTTCTATGTGCTTCAATAAATCCCGAGCCAAACCTTTTGGAGTTTACTAACTGCTCAAATTCCATCTTAGCTGCTGAAAGATCTCGCTTTTCTATCAAAATGCCGTTTTGAAAAAATAATTCAAAAGCTCGATCAAAATAGATATAATACTCTACACCACAATACAATCCACCATATCTACCGCTATGAGGAATAAAGGCAATAACAAAAGCACCTGTGAAATCTACAAACAATTTTTCGGATGATACCGGCTCTCCATATATATAACTTTTGTACCATAAAGTTTGTTGTCAATCAATTCATAATCTGCTACATATCCTCGTCGATTATTAGTACCCGGATCATATTGAAATTCACATGGCATGATAAAATTTGCACATAGAATAGGATGAGCATATTTCGAGATGTCTATAACTACATACTCAACTCCATCTAATGTAAAAGAATCAGTGGAACATGAAGCGCTCATATCCATCACCCCCATTACCAATTATTATACAAGCGTATCGCAGAAAAGTCAATGCCAGAGAAATAAATAATCATTGGAATAAATGATATAGAGCTAACATCGTTCCGAAGGAGCGAAATCTTTCCCAGCAAGCTCGGTATCCCCGCATTACAGTTTTGAAAATTGAATGCTGCGATACATAGCTTGACAGGAGCTTTGCCCCTATGACCCCGACCGAGAAAAAATACAATATCCGATGCTATCACTTGAACCACAAGTGAGCAAAAATACCGAGTCTGATGGCTCGGAAACAGAGATGCCCCAAAGGGGCAAGATTCAACCTCAGCAAGCACGGCAATTCGTTCCCACGGAAACCCGTGATAACGTCTCGCCTTGCTTGCTGAGGGATACTCCCCCAAGCCCCCGAACAATGAAACAACAGTATTAAAAATGAATGCCCAAAAAGAGAGTAAAAACCAATCCAGCAAGCACGGTATATCGTTCCCACAAGTTTCGTGGAAAACGACATACAATGCTTGCTGAGGGACACCCCCAAGCCCCCGAAATATGATAAGTAATAATCATTGAAATTATCCAATCTACAAGTTAAAAAAAGCGTACGCTTTGTGTCATAAAGGTAAAGAAAAATAGGACAGGAAAAAGATATTCTTGTCCTATATGTTTTATATCAAAAATCAAAGCAGAGTTTATGAAATTACAGTTTGCTAAACTAACTCAGAAATACTTCAATGTAGATTAATCTATACTTCTTGTCCTTCATAGAAATCTATGCTTTTGTAATTAAAATAATAATTCGCTATCGCAGCGTGTCTATACACAATATATTTTTCAAGATAAGCATTAGTAATGTCAATTACAGCATCCATTACACTATTAAAATATTCGTCAACTGTATGTTGTTCTAAATGATATAGAGTATCATCAACATTAGTTTTTAGTCTTTGATATGAAACAGTATTTTTGAAATGCTCATCAACTCTACCATTGTTATGAACCATCATATTTCGCAAGTTAACTATATCAATAAGATCGTCCCATTTTTTCTTATCTATTAGTGATTTCAAATCAATATCAAAAGCCTTTTTAAAGTGCTTATTCGACTTCTCTATATTCATAAAATCATTGCCAGCTGATTTGCTAATAACTTTCCGAATGTAATCATTATTTAATCCGATGTTCTTTATAAAAATTAATGCTTCAAAGCATTCTCGACATACTACTTCAATAATTGAAGCAAGTTCTATTATTTCCATTTGATAGCAATCATATCCTAACAGCCAGTCCTCTGTATCTTCATGTTCTTTCTTGAATTCCTTTAATCCCATATATAATATCCCTGAGATTCTAATAAATCGAGATAAATGCTTTATCAACATGTAGGTTGTGGACGCACGTCCGCAGTTGCAACAATAATTCGGGCTGCTACTATTCATTAATTTTTTATCAGTAGGCATTAAAAGAATAGTGCCGCAATACGGACAACATAATTGATAAAATCGAATTCTTCTGCGCCTCATGTTTTTAAAGAACTCTTCTTTAGATAGTGCTTTTCTATTGTGATGTTTGCAAAAAGTACTATAAAAATCATAGTACATCGTTTTCATATAATCGCGATGATTGTATTCAAAATGAGAGATAAAATCTTCATCAACCATACAATAAATCTCATTTTTAAATTTCTGGATTTTCATACACAACCTCTATTAAAACCTCTTGAATTATAAAACCATTCATAGAATCTTTGTTGTTCGATAATACTAATCTTCAGTTGATTTAGCTATCATTAATGATTGCAAAAATCTCATACAGTTTGAAGCGTTTTCTTCAAGCGAACGTGGAGGATTGGGATTAGCCGTATTATACACCATTCTTTCAACAAGATATTTGTTCTGTAAGTCTTGAAGGTGTTTTTGCAACTCTTCAGTTTTACCTTCATTAAGAAGTTTTTGTGTCTTTTCGTATTCTTCTCTTAAATCTGCAAGTTCCTTAACTTTTTTTGCATCTTTATCCGTTATCATAAAATCATCCTTTCATTATAGTAATTGAAATGCTTTTTGGGAAAATATGAGATATTACCTAAAGCCAAGTTTTATATTGATACTGTCACTGATTTATTTGACTATAGCTATATTATACCAATAATAAGGCAAATAGTCAATCATAAGATAGTGTTTTTATGACATTTAGTAAAATACATTGTATAGTAACAAAGAAGCTGCTTTTTATTTAAATTATAAGTTCTGCGGATGCCTAACATCCCCAAAGAATTGTACACTATATTATATCTTTGTATAATTATGAGTTTAAATGATAACAGCGCAATGCACTGGGGAAAAACAAGATTTTGCTGCGCCTTTCACAATAATTATTACAATCATTCCGATACGCTGGACTCCGGTAGTTTTATCTGATATAATGGATTCACGATAAAACTTATGGAGATAAACAGCTATGTTGAAAACACCCGAATTGGCAATGCCGAGAACAAACGAAGTCACTACCGTATGTAACGGTAAGCGTGAGATCTGGACAGACTATGAAGAAGCTAAGGCATACTTTCTTGAACTCATGATGTCTACAGACGGCGAAGAGCACGACCGAGCAGAGTGCGTTTATATTCAGCTCATGCACGGGCTTGATGAGTGCAGTGATGAGAATTGAAAGGAGCAGATTATGTTGAACAAGGTAATGATGACAGGACGTATCACAACTGATCTCGACGTAGTGACCGAGGATAATAACAGCTACTGCAAATTTGGCATTGCCGTTGACCAGCCGAAACGCAACGACACAGAAACAGTAGAGACCGATACATTCACATGTCTCGCTTTTGATGACAATGCAAGATCAGTGAATTTCCTCTATTCCAAAGGCGGGCAGATAACATTTGTAGGCTCGCTCAGGAATGCTCCCGATAACACTGCTGTTCTCATCGTAGAGGAACTGCACTTCAAGAATAAGTTTACCGTCAAGGCAGACGTTGAAACAGGGCAGATTTTCTGATATTGTAGACAGTATACTCTCAGACGAACGGAATAGGCTCATATTGGTTTTCGGATATGGTTTCCGTTCTGTTATCCATAAATATAAAACGAGGCTCTCAGAGTGTATTCTGGGAGCCTTATCTATTATGAAGCTCTCTGCAAGATCGTAAGAAGCTTTTTCACATATTCAGCGCACAAGTAGTGCAATACTGGCGCGCGTATCACTTTGATTCGGCGCAGTACCATTCTATAATTACAATAGCCGATTTCTCAAAATAGATACATTCAGGAGAAAGCTAACAAAACAGCGTAAAATCGTCACTATTCAGTTTTCAAGATGCTGTTCTGACACCAATTTACAACTG
>CADAEJ010000020.1 GCA_902786965.1 uncultured Ruminococcus sp.
GTCATTAAAAGGTTTAGGAAGGGGGTCTGGGGGACAACCCTTCTCCAAAAGGGTTTCCCCCAGCTGCTCGACAAGCATACCCCGATGAATTCTGATTTATCACAGAAATATGCTTGATAATATGTAGCGGTGACCTTGTGTCACCGCTTTTTTTGCGCTCAGCCCATTATCTGCGCGATGCCCTGCGCCACCTCACCGATGGCGTTCATCGCCCTGCTCGTGCGCTTTTTGAGCATTCTTTTCTCCGAATTGCTCGCCGCTGCCACCGCGTAAGCCACAGTACCCGCAGCCGCGCAAACGGAAATGCCCGTTATTATCGTCTTTATCTTCATCTTTTCTTCCCTCCGCACTATTATTATCCGCATGACCGCGTACGCTATGCAAGGATAACTCAGGCAAGTTTTCTTCCGAGTGATTGAAAATTTTCAATTATTTTGTTGTTTAATCGTTTCATACAAACATTGTTCATAATTTATTCGCAAATGTGTTTAACATTATCGGTCGATGCGTGGTATAATTAATTAGTAAACGGAAAAAACATTACAGTATTTTTCGGCATATGATAATAAAGGGGTTTATTCTTATGGGAATGACAATGACACAGAAGATACTCGCCGCACATGCCGGTCTTGACAGCGTCAAGGCAGGGCAGCTGATAATGGCTGACCTCGACCTCGTGCTTGGCAATGACGTTACCTCGCCTGTTGCGATAAACGAGTTCAACAAGGCAGGCTTTACGGATATCTTCGACAAAAACAAGGTAACAATGGTCATGGACCATTTCGCACCGAACAAGGATATCAAAGCAGCAGCTCAGTGCAAGCAGTGCAGAGATTTCTGCGGCAAGTACGATATCACCAATTTCTTTGACGTGGGCGATATGGGTATCGAGCACGCGCTGCTCCCCGAGAAAGGTCTTGTAGCCCCCGGCGACTGCGTTATCGGTGCAGACTCGCACACCTGTACATACGGCGCACTCGGAGCGTTCTCCACAGGTATCGGCTCGACCGATATGTGCGCAGGTATGGCAAAGGGCAAGACCTGGTTCAAGGTACCCGGTGCGATAAAGTTCAACATCATCGGCAAGCTGCCGAAGTACAGCGCCGCAAAGGACGTTATCCTGCATATTATCGGAATGATAGGCGTTGACGGCGCACTTTACAAGTCTATGGAGTTCTCCGGCGAGGGACTTGTAAATCTTTCTATGGAAGACAGGCTCTGTATGGCGAATATGGCTATCGAAGCAGGCGCAAAGAACGGTATCTTCGCAGTTGACAGCGTAACACTTGACTACATCAAGGATAAGGTGAACAGAGAATATAAGATATTTGAGGCTGATGCCGATGCCGAGTATGAGGCTGAGTACACAATTGACCTGAGTACCATCAAGCCGACAGTCGCATTCCCGCATCTGCCCGAGAATACAAAAACTTTCGACCAGATAGACAAGGTCGTTATCGACCAGGTAGTTATCGGCTCGTGCACCAACGGACGTATCGAGGACCTGCGCTGCGCCGCAGAGATACTCAAGGATAAGCATATCGCAAAGAACGTAAGATGTATCGTCATACCTGCAACGCAGAAGGTCTATATGCAGGCTATGAAGGAAGGTCTGCTCGAGATATTCATAAACGCAGGCTGCGCAGTATCCACACCTACCTGCGGACCGTGTCTGGGCGGACATATGGGCATACTCGCCAAGGGCGAAAGAGCCGTTGCCACAACAAACAGAAACTTCGTGGGAAGAATGGGTCACCCCGAATCAGAGGTATACCTCGCTTCCCCGTATGTTGCAGCAGCAAGTGCGGTCGCTGGCACGATAGCACAGCCGTCTGATATTATGTAAAAGCTGTGCAAACAACTTCCGGTGCCGTGTTAGGAGGTAATTATGGAGAATTTCCTTAAAGTAATATTCGGTGACCTCGTTTTGAGCCTTATTACCAAAAAGTACGGCAGTTCCATGACCGACCAGCAGCGTCAGGATAAGGCAGACGAGCTTATCCGCATACTTCACGATTCAAATTCATATACCGTTGAAATGGCGCAGAAACTTATCGACCAGAAAGGCTTCAATACCCACTACACAGCTAACATCAACGGCGTGTCCGTTATCGCGCTGGTCAAGGAAGGTATGTTCCATAAAGCCAAAACGCGCTATTTCATCACGCGTAACAAAGAAAAGCTCGATGCTGCCTATATGGAGCAGATATATGACGAGCTGCGCCGTCAGGCACAGGGCGAAAATGTTTTCAATTCACCCGAATACATCAAATAAATCGAAAGGGGCTATTATCAAATGAAGGCTCGCGGCAAAGTACATAAATACGGAGATAACGTCGATACAGACGTAATAATCCCTGCAAGATATCTCAACACAGCAGATATGCAGGAGCTTGCAAAGCATTGTATGGAGGATATCGACATCGACTTTGCAAAGAATGTTAAACAGGGCGATATAATGGTGGGCGAGGCCAATTTCGGCTGCGGCTCGTCAAGAGAGCATGCACCCGCTGCAATAAAAGCAAGCGGCATCTCCTGTGTTATCGCAAAAACCTTTGCAAGGATTTTCTACAGAAATGCTATCAATATCGGTCTGCCTATCATCGAGTGTGAGGAGGCTGCCGAGAAGATAGAAGCAGGCGATGATGTCGAGATAGATTTTGAAACAGGCGTTATCACCGATCACACCAAGGGAGAAACCTACCAGGGACAGTCGTTCCCCGAGTTTCTGATAAATATCATCAATTCAAACGGACTGCTCAATTCGCTGAAATAAGCAGCCTGCGATAAAATGCTATCCGCACCGATAGCATTTTTTCTGTTTAAACACAAGCAATAATCATTTGAAAGGACTGTAATTATGGAAAAGAAGATCACAGTAATAAAAGGCGACGGCATAGGTCCCGAGATAGTCACACAGGCGCAGAAGGTCCTCGATAAAGTCGCTGAAAAGTTCGGTCACAAGTTTGAGTATACCGATATCCTTATGGGCGGCTGCTCGATAGATGCCTGCGGCGTGCCCCTCACAGACGAGGCAGTTGCAACAGCAAAAGCCGCAGATGCGGTGCTTCTGGGCGCTATCGGCGGCAACACCTCAACATCGCCATGGTATAAGCTCGCCCCCAACCTTCGCCCCGAAGCAGGACTGCTGAAGATAAGAAAAGAGCTTGGGTTGTTTGCAAACCTGCGTCCCGCCGTGCTTTTCGACCAGCTCCGCAGCGCCTGCCCCCTCAATGACGAGATAATCGGCGACGGCTTTGATATGATGATAATGCGCGAGCTTACAGGCGGACTCTACTTCGGCGCAAGAAAGACCGAAACCGTTGACGGCATCGAAACCGCCGTAGATACGCTCACCTACTCGGAGACCGAGATAGAGAGGATCGCAAGACGCGGCTTTGATATCGCTATGAAGCGCCGTAAAAAAGTAACATCTGTCGATAAAGCAAACGTCCTCGATTCGTCAAGACTGTGGCGCAAGGTCGTAAACAGGGTCGCTCAGGATTACCCCGAGGTCGAGCTTGAGCATATGCTCGTGGACAACTGCGCTATGCAGCTCGTCAAAAACCCTGCACAGTTCGATGTGATCCTCACCGAGAATATGTTCGGCGATATCCTCTCCGACGAGGCAGCAATGGTGACAGGCTCTATCGGAATGCTCGCATCTGCGTCACTTAACGATACAAAGTTCGGTCTTTACGAGCCAAGCCACGGCTCCGCACCCGATATCGCAGGCACAGATAAGGCAAATCCTATCGCCACGATCCTCTCCGCCGCAATGATGCTGCGCTATTCGTTCGATATGGATACCGAGGCTGATGCAGTCGAAAACGCTGTAAAAAAAGTCCTCGAGGAAGGCTTCCGCACCGTTGACATCATGTCCGAAGGTCTTACACAGGTCGGCTGCGCGAAAATGGGTGACCTGATCTGCGAGAGGATCTGACCTATACTATTATAATATATATAAGAGCAGTTTTTAAGACGGCAGGGTGAGATTTCCCTGTCGTTTTCCCTTAAAAACGGCAGATTTTGAAGTACAAAAAAAAGTACAAATAGCCCTAAACTGCGCTTTTTCCACACTGTAACATTTCGTGATAGTGCTTTTGCGGACTGTTTCAAATCGTTGTATCTCTCACTTAATGCTATAACCGAAATTTCACATTTTGTGCACCTTGCACAATGTCAGCCAAAAAGTGTTGACACCAGTTAAGTGCGAAATATCCGCGTTTTCAAGAGCATTACCTTCCGTTAACACTTTGGTAATATTATTTTTCAGGTGTACATAATCGTTTTAAAATAATCATATATTCTTGTACTCATTTTGTAACCTTTTCACCGAAATCGTTTAAGTCATTTTGAAATCAACGTTTTTTTCGATTTCCGAACCCCTGCCGATGCAAAACAAAAAACTATAACGTTTTTATGTTCATATTGCACATTAAACACCCATATAATTGTACATCATATATATTATTTCACAAAATTCCCCACTTAATCAGACGTTTTTGGCAAGTTTTTACATCTTAAAAATTACAAATCGGTAACAACAGCCCTGAATATGTGGTGAGTTTGCATAAACAAAGCGAAAGAAATTTGTGCAAAGTAACATATTTTATTACAAGCCGCCAAAAAATTAGGGGAAACACTTGAAATCGAAATCGGAATATTGTATATTCTATATTAGCGGAAACGCAGAAATGTTATGCATCTTGATAAAATCGACAGAAACGATTCAAGTCAAGTGAAAGGCGGAAATATCATTGGTTTCTTTAAAAGACATTTCCGTTCGCTGCGGTGTTTCGGTCGCTACGGTCAGTAAAGCGCTGAACGGACATAAGGATGTATCGGCTGCAACCAGAGAGAAGCTGCTCAAAGCCGCTAAAGAGATGGGTTACTTCCCCAACTCACAGGCAAGGGCGCTCAAGACCAACAGAACGCACAATCTCGGAGTTATGTTCCTTGATGAAGCAGGCAGCGGTCTGACTCACGAGTTTTTCGCAAAGCTGCTCAACAGCTTCAAGACCAAAGCCGAGTCGCTGGGGTACGATATAACCTTTATAAGCAGGAGCATGGGCAAGAACAGAATGTCCACCTACGAACACTGCAAATACAGAAATGTAGACGGCGTGATCATAGCCTGCACAGACTTTACCTCACAGGACGTTTACGAGGTCGTCAACGGAGATATACCGATAGTTACCATAGACCATATATTTGATTGCAGAACAGCAGTTATGTCAAATAACGAAAAGGGTATGCAAAAGCTGGTCGAGTACGCCGCATCAATGGGGCATACGCAGATCGGATACATACAGGGCAACAGATCATCGGTAGCCGACAAGCGCCTCGCAGGTTTCTGCAAAGCCTGCATACGCCACGGGATAAACATCAACAACGATTGGATAGTTACGGGTGACTACCACAATCCCGATAAAACGTACGAGCTTACTAAAAAGCTCCTGTCACAGACTGACAGACCGACCTGCATCTTTATGCCGGATGATTACTCGGCAATAGGCGGCTACAACGCCATCAAAGATCTGGGTTTGTCGATACCCGATGATATATCGGTGGTCGGATATGACGGGATAGCTTATTCACAGCTCATATCACCAAAGCTCACGACCTATTCGCAGGATACCACAAAGATCGGCGAGATCGCTGCACAGCAGCTCGTGGAGCTTATCGAGAACCCGCAAACAACCTTTACAGAGGTCATCACAGTCGACGGAACGCTTATCGAGGGCGACTCCGTTGCAAAGCTTAACTGAAGGCATTAATATTTTACAGCAATACCGCTGTAAGACAATATTATATAATGCGATATTTAAGGAGGAAATTATTATGGCAAAACTTAAGAGAGTACTTGCAGGTGCACTTAGCCTCTGCATGGTAGGATCAATGCTCACAGCTTGTGGCAGCTCTTCTTCTTCTGATGATGCAGCTTCTTCTTCAAAGAAGGCTGATTCTTCGAAGGCTGATTCTTCAAAGGCTGGCGATTCTTCAGCAGCTGATTCATCTTCTGAGGCTCCAAAGGCTGAGAGAATGAACACAGCTGAACTTCACGGCAAGGATTCTTCCGACAAGTCTAAGAACACACTGAGAATCTACTGCTGGAACACAGAGTTCAAGCTCAGATTCGATGCAGCTTACGCTAAGGGCGGCAAGTACAAGGTAGAAACTGCTTCCTACAAGGATGACAAGGGCAAGGAGCTCACCGAGATCAAGAAGATCGACGGCAAGGACATCGAGTGGGTACAGGTTGAGAACGAAGGCGGAGCTTATCAGAAGGCTCTCGACGAAGCTCTCAAGGGCCAGAAGGACAGCGACAATAAGGTAGATATGTTCCTTATCGAGGCTGACTACGCTCTGAAGTACACAGATTCTAAGGATACTGACTACTCCGGTCTGGTTGCACTTTCACCACAGGATATCGGTATCACAGATGACGATACTAAGAACATGTACGAGTACACAAAGGATGCTGTTAGAGACCCGATCAGCGGCGACGTTAAGGCTCTCTCATGGCAGGCAACTCCAGGCCTTCTCTACTATGATGTAGCAATGGCTAAGGAAGTTCTCGGAACAGACGAGCCTGACAAGGTTCAGGAGTTCGTTAAGGACTGGGATGCATTCAAGGAGACCGCTAAGAAGATGAAGGACAAGGGTTACATCATGCTTTCATCCTTCGCTGATACCTTCCGTGTATTCGGCGCTAACATGACAGCTCCTTGGGTAACTGACAAGAAGCTCAACCTTGATCCTCAGATGGAAGCTTGGATCAAGCAGACTAAGGAATTCACAGACAACGGCTGGAACAACAAGACTGACCAGTGGCAGCCAGCTTGGAACGCAGATATGAAGAAGGGCGCAAAGGTATTCTGCTTCTTCATGCCTTCTTGGGGTGTTGATAACTGCCTGTATAAACAGGGCGGCGACGAGGCTAAGGGCAAGTGGAAAGCTTGCGTAGGCCCTGCTGGCTGGTTCTGGGGCGGTTCATGGCTCTGCGGCGCTGTTGACTCCGACAACCAGGATATCGTTGCTGATATCATGAAGACAATGACATGTAACACAGATGTTGCTAAGTTCCTCATCGACTCCGTTGGTGAAATGGTTAACAACAAGGAAGCTGTTGCACAGGCTAAGGATTCTTACAAGAACGAGTTCCTCGGCGGTCAGAACCACATCGCACTGATGTCCGAGTCTGCAGACAAGATCAGCCTGAAGGGCAAGATCTCTGCTTACGACCAGACTTGCGTTGAGAAGCTCCAGGGCGACATGGCTGAGTACTTCAAGGGCACAGCATCTTACGATGACTGCCTCAAGAAGTGGAAGCAGGACGTTAAGGCTGCTTACGCTGATCTCGATGTTGGCTAATCAGATCAAAGAAATACAATCAAATTAAAAGTTAATAGGGGTGGGTACTATCCCTCCCCTATTTCTTTTCTTAACTCTCTCGGAAAGGAAATCGTAATTGAACGCTTTTTCAATTACCAAGGGTAATCGTGTATGAAAAGAAAAAGTGTAAGCTATGCAAAATGGGGCTACATATTCCTCGCTCCGTTTTTCATTGTTTATTGCATATTCGCACTGTATCCTTTGATCTCTACTTTCTATAACAGCTTTATGGACTACGTAGTCGACCGAAGCACTGTCGGCGGCGGCTGGGGCACATCAAGTGCAAGCACCGCAAAGGAAACTATCAGCTTTATCGGTCTGGACAACTATAAGGATGCCCTCAGCTCCAACGAAACACTCGTACAGAGCTTCTGGAACACCGTTATCATGTGGATAATCGGTTTCATCCCGCAGATCGCAGTTTCACTGCTTCTGGCTACCTGGTTTACTGACCTTCGCCTTAAGATCAAGGCACAGGGCTTCTTCAAAACTGTTATTTATCTTCCAAACGTTATCATGGCATCCGCAGTTGCATTCCTGTTCACCTGCTTGCTGCAAAAGAACGGTGCATTGTACAGTTTCTTTGAGCCGATCGCAGGTAAGGACTTGAGTTTGCTCGATAAAGTTTGGGGAGCAAGAGGTACAGTTGGATTTATCAACTTCCTGTTGTGGTACGGTAATACGACCATCCTGCTGATGGCTGCTATCATGGGTATCGACCCCGGTCTCTACGAGGCAGCACAGATCGACGGTGCATCACCGAGCCAGACATTCTGGAAGATCACAATGCCGCTCATCAGACCGATCCTGTCATTCGTTCTCGTAACGTCTATGATAGGTGGTTTGCAGATGTACGACGTACCGTCACTTCTTACCAAGGATAACGGTAACCCAAGTGGTAAGGTAATGACACTTATCATGGAAATTCAGCAGCGTAAAGATTCCGACGTAGGTAAGGCTTGCGCCGTCTGCGTAATAATCTTTATAGTCTCTGCTATACTTGGAGTTATCACTATGATCGGACTTGATGACACCAAGGATAAGAAAAAGAAGAAAAGGAGGAAAGCAGCATGACCGGATCTACTGAAGTTGTTGGACAGTCAACCGGAAAAACTTCCCTTCTTATTAGAAGAATCATAGCATATGTAGTGCTTATCTTCCTGGTATTCATTTCATTGCTTCCATTCTATCTTCTGTTTATCAATGCTACCAGACCAAAGAACCAGTCAGGTATCAGATGGTATCCTGATAACGCACTCGCAGGCAACTGGCGTAAGCTGTTTGCCGGCACAACAAGAGTTGCATTCGGTAACGTATACAAGGCTCTGCTTAACTCGCTCATCGTTTCTACATGTGCATCAGTGCTTTCTGTATATTTCTCGGCATTGACCGCTTATGCAACATATGTTTACCAGTTCAAACTCAGAAAAATAGCTGACGGCTTCATCCTGTTGATCATGATGGTTCCTACACAGGCATCTGCGATCGGTTTCTACAAGATGATGATCAGCTGGAAACTGACAAACTCGTATATTCCACTTATCATTCCTGCAATCGCAGCACCTTCTATCTACTACTTCATGAAGCAGTATATGCAATCGTCGCTGCCTCTGGAAATCGTCGAGGCCGCGCGTATCGACGGCTGCGGAGAGTTCAGAACGTTCAATACGATCGTTGCTCCTATCCTCAAGCCTGCATTCGCAGTTCAGATGATCTTCACATTCGTAGGTAACTGGAATAACTTCTTTATGCCAAGACTTATCCTCACGGACAGAGAAAAGGCTACTGTACCGCTCATCCTGAGCTCCATGAGCCACGCTGGTCCTGTTGAGCAGGACGTAGGTATCTTCTATCTTTACATGGTACTTGCTATACTCCCTGTAATCATAATCTACCTGCTGCTGTCCAAGTTCATCATTCGTGGTATTGCTCTTGGTAGCGTTAAGGGTTGATACCCTTTCCCACAAAACACAAAAGAGTCGAAGTTCATACTTCGGCTCTTTTTTTGTGTCATCTCTGTCCCAGATCATCATCAAAGCAGTAAACGCAGGTGCGTGCGCCTTTTGCATCAGCTGTAAACTCGACCCTGTTGATGTACCTTCCGTCACAGGCAGTCCCCGTACCGCCCACAACGTCATACAGCTGCTCGTTCTTAAACGATGTGTATTCAAAAAACATTACATTGCGCAGCCTGTTGGAGTTCGCCGCCTTGTAAACAAGCCCCTTATCTATGTCGTGCAGCCATTGATAGTCAAGCTCGTAATAGCGCGTGCGAACGATCTTGTAGTCAGCAGCAGACGGATTGGTGTAATGATACTGATACTGATCGCTTCCAATGCGCATATGCAGCTGCGAGAGCATATTCAGCGTGTTGACACTAAAGCCCTCGTTAGTCAGCCTTTCTGCCGAATAGCTGCGCTGCACGCTGTTCGCCTTGGTGGACATTATCGTGTTCGTCCCGTAAATGTACGGCAGCCTGTTCTGCTTTTTGATGTTGTACGCAACGATAGCCTGCCATAAGCTCGATGATGTCTTAACGTAAATATAGCTCTCAACGGGCGTGTTCTGCTCAACGCTTATCATCGGGTGAACAAAACAGCTGCTCACCAGCGATGATAAATTCACATCGCTGATAATGCCCGGTTCAGGCTCGTTCTGCGCAGTAAGCGATGTGTAGCTGCGGCTTGCAAAGCTTATCCGCCTGATGCCGCGCCGTGTCTGCACCTGAACCTTGTCGGGAATACCGCTGAAAACCACATCGCTGCCGATCTTCAGCTTTACCGCACAAACCTGCGCCGCAGAGATCGCGCTGTCGCATACAAATTCGCCGGTCAGACTGACGTAAGGCAGATACATATCCCGCACCATATTGACCTTTATACCCTTTGAGAACTCCCTCTCCACACCGCGAGGATCACTCAAAACGATCTTTATTCCGCTAACCATTCTCCACACTCCTGAACTTTATCACAAACCTTTCTATCCTGCTGTCCGGCAGAACTGTCAGCACGCTTTCAAGCAGAATACAGTTTGCGTAGGTCGTTATATCCACCAGCAGACTTTTGGGCGCTCCCTTTGCCGCCGCGATAAAACGTTCGTATATCTCTCTGTCGTCACCCGAAATGCTGCCCTCGATCGTTATCTCGCACCATTTCTGACCAAGCACAGCACTCTCAAAACCGCCCGACAACAGCGCCTGCTGCGAAAGCGCGTATTCATACGAGACCGTGAGCTTGTCAAAAGATATCGCCTTCTGACCGCAAACAGCGCTGTGCTGAATAAACCGTCTGTACAATTACTCCACCTCCGCACCTTCAATAGTCCGCACCGTGAACTCGATGCGCCTCTCAAGCCTTTTCAGCGGCATCGACTGCACCGCCTTTGATATGTCCATCTTCACTATAAGCAGATCGTTGTCTTTCAGCACATCGTAAAACACGTTGTAGCAAGCATCCGTCAGATCTTCATAATCAACAAAATCGCCGCTTTTTCCGTACAGGTGCAGACATATCCTGTGGTCTGTCTCAATACAGAACTCCCCGCTTGAATATGTTATAGCCTCCGCCACAGTCTGCGAACCCTCAAAGCACATCACGCCCAGCATCTCGTCTTTGTGGATAAGGCTGTCCACCGCCGAAAACTCCGTCATCGGCAAAAAACCGCGCTCATCAAGTATCACCCACAGCTTGCTGTAAATAAGCCTTAAACTATCCATCAGCCGTCAACTCCCTTGAATAAAAAATCGCACCCGAGCATAAAAGGCTTTATCACCTCAAGCGCAGAGTCGCGCAAAGCCCGTGCAGCCTCCTGCCTGCCCTTGTAGTCAACATCAGCCGATGCCTTTCCCGAAAGCGTGCATATGATCTTTTCCCTTGCGTGCTGCGTGCAGATGTAATCGTAAAACGCATATGTACCCGCAGCATATTCCGCACTTGCGATGCAGCCTGTCGATGCCTTGTTCTCGTCAAGCAGCGCGCTTATCCTGCGCCACGCGTTTTCAATAAGGGAGATATAGGTGTTCACCTCGTCAACATCGCAGCCTGAAAGATGCGTAAAATGCGCAACAACATTCTCAAAGCTTATCCTGACCATTCTCTCACTCCTTTGCAGATAATAGCTCGGCGGGCACAAACCGCACCCGCCGCAGCCTTAGCCGTTTGCTTATGACGGATCAGTGTCAAGCACCTTTACCGCACCGTCGGTGAGCTTTGAAAAGCCCACAGTTACCGAGCAGGCGATCTCCGAACACTGCGTAGAGATCAGCTTGTCAAAATCGACCACAACATCAGTGCCGAAAACAGCTTCTACCGCACAGCTGTTGTCAATACCTACCGCAACATCGCTTTCAAGCTGTGAGCATTTCACCAGCGTTACGCCGTACGGAGTCTTGACCATACCGCTTGTCATATAGTCGCCAACGCAGTATTTCATCTGCTCAAGACCGAGTATCTTTGCCATAGTCTCGGGCTTGCAGACCATAGTTGTCATGTTGAACTCGCTCATGCTGCTCCAGAAAGCCGCAAGGTCAGCGTAGGTGATCTCATCCCCTGCGATTTCAGACGGAGTAATGCCGCTTGTGATCTGCGCCATGCAAAGTCCGTTGACATCTCTTGCGATAGCCGCACCGAGATTGCGCAGTATAACGCCGAATGCCTCAAGGCGCTGCTTTCTGACAGACTCGTAGGAGCAAGAGAGCTTTCTTGCGAACTTTGTCAGCGCGCTTGAAGAAGCCGCCAGCTTGACCGTAGTAACAGGCAGCTCACCGCACTGTGCGACCACGTCGCTCTCGCCGTCGCTCGTTACCGTAAGCCCTCTGAAATCCATAGAGTCAGTGTATGTGGTAGTCGCAGCCACCTGCGGAAGAATAGATGCAGCATTAAGACCTGCCTTGATAGCGCGCCTTACATACTCCGGGAAAAGCACCGCCGACTGTGTTGACAAAAAGAACTTCTCCACCCTGTCGGAGTTTGCGCCCTTTACCTTGATGTCAAAGCGCTTGAGCTGTCTTTCAAAAGCGTCAAGTCCTTTAAGCTCGGTGTTCTCGTAAGCGCTGTCAGGGTCAAGCTCGGCAAGCGCCTGTGTAAATGTCTTTCCTGTGATCGAATAAAGTCCCTTTTCAAGTTTGATATCTGTGTACATTATCATCTCTCCTTTTTAAACTGTGTAATCCGTGTTGTCATCCTTATCGGGCAAGCGCGTTATAAAGCTCTCGCCGTCATCATCACCTGTGCCCTGCACCTGTTTTTCAAGCGCCGCGCGCAGCTCTATAAGCTGCAAAATGTCCATATTCTCGGTCATTTTTGCGACCTGCTGTGCGCTGTAAAACGGCTCACAGAAATATGAAAGCCGCAAAACATCGCCCCTGACACATTCATACGCCGCCGCCAGCCGCTTTGCTGCCTGCGAAAGCTCCCCCTTGAGCTTGCTCACCGTGCGCGATTCCTCACGCCTTACGTCATAGTGCTTTGTCACACCCGCATTCACCTGCGCAGGCACCGCCACAAACGACCACTCGTAAGCATCTGTCGGCTCATCAAGCGTCACATAGCACAGCTTCTCGCCGTACTGCCTGCCCTTGATGTGCGCGCACGCGCTCTTGTTTCTGTCCGCACCGCATACAGAGCATATCTGCCGCGCCACCGCACAGCTCACCGATACCTCCTTTTTTATACCGCCGCTTATCTCCTTGATAAGATCGGCATTAGCACCCGTGCGCACCATATAGGCGCTCGCACAAAGCGCAAGGTACGGCTTGCCGTCACTTGTGAGCCTGCCGTCAAAGCTTTTGATGTGCGTATCAAAGATCCTCGCCGTCTGTTTTTCACCCTTGGGATCGTGGTCAAAAATACCCGTCTTGCCGATAAAAAGCTTGGCAAGCTTGTCCAGCGCCTCGTCCGAGAACCTCTCGCCGTCGCGGTCAATATCGTTGTCGCACAGCGTAAGAGAAAAGCAGAAAACGTCCTTTTCCTCCAGCGGCTGCACAGCAAAGCGGTTTATCTTCTCCATTACCTCTCCCGTGATCTTAAATGCCTTTTCCAATCAGCCTTCCTCCTTTCCCTCGATCTGCGCCGCCTGCGCGTTGTAAAGCCTTGCCCTTGCAAGCGCAAGCTCGTCCTGAAGATTGATATTTGCCCAGCTGATGCTGCACCCGCACGGCGCACCGCACAGCCGCAGAAAAGTATCGCACACCCTTTTAAGTACGGGCGTGAGCAGCCTGCGGTAGTATTCCAGCTCACTTGTCAGAATATCCGCCTGCTGCGATGACATCTTCTCCGTCGTAGACCAGTTCAGCCCCAGCAGAAACGGCGGTATAGACAGCTTTGCAACTATCTGTTCAAGCAGCTGACGTACAGGTACCTGCGTGTCGATTATCTGATTATCCGCACCTATCACCCTTATGTCCACATCGCCCACGCTGATAAAATCCTTTACCACACCGTTTCTCGATGCGTTCATTCCGTCAGACCACTCCTTTGCGATAGCCATAGCCCTTTCCTTTGCATAAAGCTTGTCCCCCGCGTCAGATGACGGCTTGTATGTAACCGCGTACCGCACGTTGCCCGCGCGCTCAAAATTCTGCCCTATGCACTCGTAGATTCGCATAAGTATGTTGCTTATCGCAGGCAGACCTCGCAGCAGCGATACACCCTCGGGGTTTTTCGGGCTGGGATTGAGCGTTGTGTACAGCAGCTTGTGCGGCGCACTTATGGGGATAAGCTTCCCGCTGTGCGAGCCGTACACCTTCATATCCAGCGGCGTTTTACCGACAGTTATGTGATAAAGCGTCGGGTCGCCCACATACAAGCCCCTTACACAAAGCCTCTGCCTGTCGGTAAACACCCTGCCGACCGCCTTGCCGTAGGTCAGCAGGCAGTCAAGGTACATATCCGCAAACGTGTGTATCGACCTGCCCGAAATGCCTACAGGCACGTTCTGACAAAATCGGTCAAGCTCGTCCTGCCAGCGTTCGTCATCGGCAACCGCCCTGAAATCGCCCACCAGCCTGACTATCTTCTCGATGCACGCATCTATGACAGGTACGTTCTCGCGCAGTCTGTCATATATCTCGCTCTCAAGATACCCCGCATCGTGCGCGATACGGTATGAGAATTTCTCCTCGCACCTGTCAGCGTTCACCGCCGAAAGCGCCGAAAGCTCGTCATCGGTTTTTCTGCGCTTGTGAAAAATACCCAAGCGATCACTCCTTTCATAAATTTTCCGTATCTCTGTCAAGCGACATCACAAAAAAGTCACGCTCGCTCTGAGATACAAATGCCGTAACGAAATATCTGATGTCGTCCATTGCGTGATCGTTCTCCTTTACGGGACAGTCCTTTCCTGCCTTTTCGTCCCATCGGTAAAGCGAGAACTCCCTGATAGTGTCTGTGCATTTTTCGCTGAACTTTATCCTGCCCAGCCTTATGCAGTCCGATACCAGCCTTATGCCCCAGACGACATCGTTCTTTGCAGGCACCACGCTGTACCTGCCGTGACGCTGTATGCACTGTATAAACGACTGCGCCGAGGGGTCACATACTATCATCTCAACCTTTTTGTCGCCGATAAGCCGGCATAAGCCCTCGTAATGCTCCTCGTCCGTCCTGCGTTTACCCTGCACGCGCGAATCGTAGTAATACTCGTCCAGCCTGTACCATGTGCCTGCCGACTGACCCCACAGTCCGAAGCTTGACGGGTTTACTGTTCCGTAGTCACAGCTCACAACGTATCTGTCGCAATTGATATTTCCTTTGAATATATGCTTAACAGGGTCAAACATCGGGTAAACAAGGCCCTCCGTTGCAGTCCATTCGCCAAGCACGAACCTCCTGCGGAATGCCCCTGTGTAAAGCCTGTTGTAGCGCATTTTCACAGCCCTTGAAAGTGACGGGTTGTCGTTCATCGTAAAATGCGTGTATATTAGATTTTTCTCACCGTGCTTGTCTATCCACTCTTTTTTGAACCAGTGGTACGGGTTATCGGGATTACAGTTGAACCATATCTTTGAGCCCGCCACCGAGCATCTTGCAACCGCCTGCTCTACAAAGCTTCGCGGCATAAGCACCACCTCGTCAAGCAAAAGCCCCGCCAGCGTGATGCCTTGTATCAGGCTCGCCGAGCCCTCGTCCTTTCCGCCGAAAAAGTAGAACCTGTTTCGCCTGCCGCCGTATGTGACCTCCATATAGTTCGCACTGACCTTCTCATTTACCGTCATACCCATACTGCGCATACGCCCGATAAGCTCGGTCAGCACATTTCTGCGCAGAGAAACGACTGTCTTTCCGCACAGCGCAAAGCTCCTGCCGTCAAATCGGCACATCGCCCACATCGCAAATGAAAGCGACATACACATCGTCTTTCCCGAGCGCACCGATCCGTCACAGATGATACCGTCAAAGCGCCTAAAATCAGGATTGCACCACCAGCGCATCACAAACATCTGTTTGTCTGAAAAAACAGGAACGCTCACTGCTCACCCTCCTCATCAAGCAGGTGCGAAATATCACCCTGCGCGCTCGTGCAAAGTGCCTTCATAAAGTCCTCCGCCCTGCCGCGTCCGTGCATCTCACCGTCAAGCTCGTACAGCTTTTCAAGCGCCTTTTGCCTGTCAAAGAACTTTACCTCAACACCGCCGCCCTTTACACGCTTCAGCTCGCTGACGTTAAATAGATCTGCACCTGCTATCTGTTCAAGGTCAGGCTGCTCGGCAAAAACCAGAGCCGCCGCGTCATTCACCTGCCCGAAAGCAAGCCGCGACAGACCGCTTTTAACATACGCAAGCGTCTGCGTGTCGCTCTCATCAAGCCGCGCGATCTCCTTTTTAACACGCTCATCCGCCAGCAAACGCGCGCTTTGCGCACTTGCGTCCTTTGGCGCGACACCCAGCTTCACAGCCGTCTCACTGCCGCTTCGCAGCCTCACAAACAGCTGCGCAAATGCCTTTGCTGAAAATTTCCTCATCCTTTGCCTCCATTTCTTTGTTGACTTGTCTCCCTGCCCCGTGAATGCACTCCGCACCGGCGCAGCTTTGTTTATTGGATTCCCTCTTGTCTGCGTTCGCGACCTCTGCGAAAAGCCCTCGCCGCCTTGCTCACCCACACGCAAGCATTGAAACATTCCCCCGTGCGTTCTCCCTCCGCCGCAGGCGATGCGGAGATCACAGCCCCTCTCACCTATACACCCAAGCAGCACTTTTGCTGCATTGGAACATTTCCCCCCCGTGCGTTCTCCCTCCGCCGCAGGCGGTGCGGGAATCACAGCCCCTCTCACCTGCACGCCCAAACAACACTTTTGCTGCATTGGAACATTCCCCCCGTGCGTTCTCTCTACGCCGCAGGCGGTGCGGGGACCACAGCCCTCTCACCTATACGCCCAAACGCCGCTTTTGTTGCATTGAAACGTGCAACAAATACAGAAATATGTCCAAATCAAAACATTTATCATTTGTTTGCACAGTTTCAAGACATCCAAACTGTGTGCTCTCACAAACAAAATGCGTAGGTATATGAATATGCTAAAATATTATCTGCCTCCTGCGCATTTATGTAAAAACTCACAAATCGTCACTTTGCACACATTCACCGCTTGACATTTATGCAAAACTAACATATAATAAATAAGATAGTTACTTGATGTAACGATTTCTCTTATAGTTTACAGATAATTTTTGCAAAAACGTGACAAAATCATAATCGTTTGCTTGCAAAATCTGTCGCATTGTGGTATAATATCAAAGTGGGTAACTGTATCCGCATTACAATATTTGTTAATTATTCGGAGAATACGACGATTTATTCTCCATTCGGGAGGAAGAAACGATATGGCAAAGAACACCTCGGACAATATCATGACAAAGGCAGAGCTTAAAAAGAAATTCGTCAGCATACTTCACGACGAATTTCAGACCACACCTGACGAGGCATCAGACCAGCAGGTTTACGAAGCACTGACCAAAATAGTTGTCAACATACTCAAGACCAAGAGAAGACTGTTCACAGTAAAGCACAATTCAGAGGGCAAAAAGAAGGTCTACTATCTTTCTATGGAGTTCCTTATGGGACGCTCGCTGAAAACATCCATCTATAACCTCGGTATGCAGGACCAGACCATCGCAATGCTCAAGGACTTTGGCATCTCCATCAACGGCGTGTACGAGCAGGAGCCTGATGCAGGTCTTGGCAACGGAGGCCTTGGCAGACTTGCAGCCTGCTACCTTGATGCCCTTGCAGCAGACGGCTACCACGCAACAGGCTACTCCATCTGCTACGAGTACGGCATCTTCAAGCAGAAGCTCGAGGAGGGCTGGCAGACAGAGCTTCCTGATAACTGGCTCCCCGGCGGCAGTGCATGGCTCGTTCCCGTACCGACACAGTCAGTCGAGGTTCGCTTTGACGGCGAGCTGCGCGAGTATTGGGATAACCAGTACCACTGCGTAACACACGAAAACTATACATCTGTAATGGCAGTTCCTTATGACCTGTACGTTTCGGGCTATAAGAGCGAGGCCGTTTCAAAGCTGCGTCTTTGGAAGTCAGAGCTTTCCACCTTTGATATGTCCATGTTCAATAAGGGCGACTACTCAAAGGCTCTTGGCAGAAACATCATCTCACAGGCTATCACAAAGGTGCTGTATCCAAACGATAATCACGCAGAGGGCAAGTCGCTGCGTCTGCGCCAGCAGTATTTCCTTTGCGCAGCATCTATCGGCGATATCGTAAATCAGCATATGGCAGTCTACGGCACGCTTGATAACCTGCACGAAAAGGTAGCTATCCATATCAACGATACCCACCCCACACTTGCTATCCCCGAGCTTATGCGTACGCTGCTCGATGACTGCGGATATTCGTGGGAAAAGGCTTGGCATATCGTAACAAATACCTTTGCATATACCAACCATACCGTTATGCCCGAGGCTCTTGAAAAGTGGGACTGCAACCTGCTCAAGAGCGTCTGCCCGAGAATTTTCTCTATCATCATCGAGATCAACGAGAGATACTGCAAATCCCTCTGGGAAAGATATCAGGACGAGGGCAAGGTATCGCATATGTCCATCGTCGAGAACAATAAGGTCAAAATGGCAACACTGTGCGTTCATGCCTGCCATAGCGTAAACGGCGTTGCAAAGATACATTCCGAGATAATCAAGAAGGAGACCTTCAAGGACGAGTACCTTGATACCCCTACAAAGTTCAAGAACGTTACCAACGGTATCGCGTACAGAAGATGGCTCTACCAGTCCAACCAGGGACTTACAGACCTTCTGAAAGAAAAGATCGGCGACGGCTTCCTTCGCAATGCTGCCGAGCTTTCAAAGCTCTCTGTATTTGCAAATGATAAGGCTGTGCTTGAACGTCTTGGCAAGATAAAGCAGGATAATAAGGCTGCATTTGCAAAGTATGTAAAGAACCAGTACGGCGTAGTGCTCAACACCGAGTCCATCTTTGACGTACAGGTAAAAAGACTGCACGAGTATAAGCGTCAGCAGCTCAATGCGCTCAATATCATCGCACAGTACAACTACCTCAAAGCAAACCCCAATGCCGACTTCGTGCCAAAGACCTATATCTTCGCGGCAAAGGCAGCACCAGGCTACTATATGGCAAAGCAGATAATCAAGCTCATCTGGAACATCTCCGAGGAGCTTAAAAAGGATAAGAAGCTTAATGAAAAGCTCTCGGTCATCTTCCTTGAGGACTACAACGTTTCCCTCTCCGAGATCCTTATGCCCGCAGCTAACATCTCCGAGCAGATCTCCCTTGCAGGTACAGAGGCAAGCGGTACGGGCAATATGAAGCTTATGATAAACGGCGCCATCACCCTTGGTACTATGGACGGCGCAAATGTCGAGATACACGAGCAGGTAGGCGATGATAACATCATCATCTTCGGTATGAACGTTGACGAGGTAAACGCTTGCAAGAACAGCTACCGACCTATCGACATCTATAACTCAAACGACACAGTAAAAGCAGCTATCGACAGACTGCAGGGCGGCATAAACGGCAACGTCTTCAACGAGATCGCCGAGAACCTCAAGACCAAGGATCCTTATATGGCTCTCAAGGACTTTGACAGCTATCAGCAGGCACAGAAATACGCTTCCGAGTGCTATGCAGATAAGATGAAGTGGAACAGGATGAGCCTTGCAAATATCGCAGGCGCAGGCATCTTCTCCGCCGACAGATCGGTCGAGGAGTACGCAAAGGACATCTGGGGACTGACCAAGTAAAGATAAGAAACAAGAGGTAAGAGGTAAAATGACCTCTTGCCTCTTTTCGTGTAAAGGGAAGGAACGACCTGCATGGATAAAACCGCCTTTTATAATGCCTGCAATAAAATTGTAGGAGCTGACAGACAGCGCAAGGGCATAGGCACGCTTGGCGAGAAAACTCTTCACGCCGTGCTGAAAAACTACTACGAGCCACACGAGGAAAATCACGAGATAAAGGTCGGGCGCTTCGTTGCGGATATCGTCGGCGAGCAGGGCGTTATCGAGATACAAACGCGCAGCTTCGGCAGCCTGCTCGAAAAGCTGGACAACTTTCTGGAGTTCTGCGAGGTCACAGTCGTCTATCCCCTGCCCGCGCTCAAATATGTGTCGTGGCTTGATATGGAAACGGGCGAGCTTTCGCCAAAGCATAAGTCCCCGAAAAAGTGCCGTATCTATGACGCTTTCAAGGAGATAATAAGAATAAAGTATGCCCTTGACAACCCGCGCTTTCACCTTGTGCTGTGCTTTCTCGAAGTCGATGAGATTCGCTTTCTCAACGGCTGGTCGGAAAACAAAAAGCGCGGATCCTCACGCTGCGACAGAATACCAAAGGACATCATTGAGGAGGTTCGCTTTGACTGCGTGGAGGATTACCGCAGGTTCCTGCCCGACGGTCTGCCCGATGAATTCACCTCGGCGCACTACGCAAAAGCGTGCAAAATCAACAAACAGCTCGCATCAAACGGGCTGAATATCCTCAACTATCTCGGTCTTGTCGAGCGTGTCGGCAAAAAGGGAAACAGCTTTATTTACAAGGTGGTAGAAAAATGAACTGCAAAATATCTTCGCTCTACATCTGCGTCAGGGATATGCAAAGAGCAATAGAGTTTTACGAACAGCTTTTTGATATGCACGTCACTGAAAAAGACGATGTTTACAGCGTTTTCGAGATCGGCAGCTTCCGCTTCGGGCTGTTTGCATATGAAAAGAAAGGCGAACCGCACGAGTTCGGCTCAAACTGCCTTCCCAGCATCAGCTATAACAGCCTTGAAATGCTCAAAGAAAAGCTTTCGGGCAAGCAGCTGTGCTTTGAGCTTACAAAGATAAAAACTAACTGGGTCGCCGAAATAATCGACAGCGAGGGAAACCATATCGAGCTTACCGCACCCGATAAATAAAAATTTCTCCGCTGCCCTTTACAAACGACAGATTATTTTATATAATATATGTGTACGACTTTTTACACCAAAGCGTGTTTATATAAAGGAATGGTAAAATGAAACTCACAACCAAACTGCGCAGAGTGATGTGCTTTATGCTCGCGCTCGTTATGCTCATACCAACATTGAGCGCATCTGCGGTCAACTTCAAGCCGATATCCTCACTTGATAAGGACGGCAAGCCCGTTGAGCTGAAGCTGCGCTCAAAAGCGTGCGTGATACTGGATATCGAATCGGGCGACAGCATCTATACCCTCAATGCAGATAA
Source organism: uncultured Ruminococcus sp. (assembly GCA_902786965.1). Taxonomy (GTDB): domain Bacteria; phylum Bacillota; class Clostridia; order Oscillospirales; family Ruminococcaceae; genus Hominimerdicola. The sequence continues at coordinate 21,098 of CADAEJ010000020.1, forward strand.
AGAGCTGCCCATCGCAACTATGAATATGCTCATGACCTGCCTGCTGATAGTCGAAAAATACCCCGATATACAGACGCTCAAATCGACCTCCGTCAGCGCAGGCACACAAGCCTATGACGAGCTTTTCGATAAAGGCGCTCCGACCGCGGATATACAGCCGGATGAAAAGGTCACCTACTATGACCTTATCTGCGCAATGATGCTGCAATCCTCCTGCGAGGCAGCAAATATCGCAGCAATAAACCTCGGCGAGAGCCTTGGCGGCTTTACCAAAATGATGAACGACCGTGCAGCCGAGCTGGGTATGACGCATACCAAGTTTTCAAGCGCACACGGATTTTTTACCAGCGGCAACTATTCAAGCTGCGGCGACCTCGCCAAATTGAGCAGATACATCATCGAGCATTCAAGCATTATCAAGACTATCTGCGCGATGAGTGAGTATAAAATGGGCAAGACCGACCAGCACCCCGAAGGCACGATGCTGTACAACAACAACGTCCTTGTCAACAGTGCATCTCTGTATTACTACCCGTCCGTCAAGGGACTTAAAACCGCCACCACCAACGAGGCAGGCAGGTGCTGCGCATCTTATGCAAGCATCGACGGCACAGGCTATATCGTTGTCACATTGGGCGCACCGCTTGAAAAGCTCAAGGAGGACGAGGCAAAGGGCGCAGACGACGCAGGCTCGGTCTATGCGCAGGACTATATCTATTACAGCCTTATCGACCATATCAATATCTACAATTGGTGCAGCCGCTTTCTCGCCCAGTCCGACTTTCTCGTGCCCGAAAGCGAGATACGCGATGTCAAGGTAATGTACGGCGATAAAGACTACGCCAACCTGCGCGCAAAAACAGGTTATAGCAGAATGTGGCCTACCTACGTCAAGATCGAGGATGTCAAGCGCGAGATAACCGTCAAGGAAAATATCGTCGCACCCGTTGAGGTCGGTGACGTGCTGGGCGAGATGAAGCTCACCTACGGCGGCGAGGTCATCGCAACGCTCGAGCTGATATCTACCACAAAAGTACAGCGTTCCGAGTTCGCATCAAAAGTCGAGGTCGCAAAAAGCTATTTCCGTTCAGGCGTGTTTTTCAAAACACTTGTTATCATACTTGTGATGATAGCGCTGTATACGCTGATACACATAATCCGCACAAACCGGAAATATCTGAAAAAGAATACGGAGGACTATAACGATGATAATTGATTTTGACAGTATCCCCGAGCAGACGCTCCCCAACTTCAAGGGCGGCGAGAAAAACTATAACAAACGCGGCTTTGAGGACGATAAGAATAAGATAATGCTCGGCAGACTTGAAAGCGGCGCGTCAATAGGCGTGCATACCCACGAGGGTAACAGCGAAGCTATCTTTATCATCAAAGGCACAGGCAAGGTCTACTATGACGGCGCATACGAGACCGTCACCGCAGGTCAGTGCCACTACTGCCCTATGGGACACGAGCATAGCCTTATAAATGACTCCGACAGCGACCTTGTTTTCTACGCCGTAGTCCCACAGCACGAATAAACGATTCCAAAAGTCCGCAAATGCGGGCTTTTCTTTTTTTTGCAAAAATTTTTCAAAAGTGCTTGACAAATCGTATAGTCACTGTTATAATTGTATACATAGAGATTATACAATTTAGACTTTGTATACTGTCCGGAAGGTATACAAAGCAGGCAGATCTTATCAAGGAGTGTACACTAATTATGAACATCAACATCAGCAACACATCGGGCGAGCCTATCTATGTGCAGATAGTGCAGCAGATCAAAAAGCTGATACTTGAGGGCGAGCTTAAACAGGGCGACGCACTGCCGTCTATGCGAAATCTCGCGCTTGAGCTGCGTATCAGCTTTATGACCACCAAGCGCGCCTACGAGGAGCTTGAGCGTGACGGCTTTATCGAGTCGTATACTGGCAAGGGCTCTTTTGTAAAGGCGACCAATAAAGAGCTGTACCGCGAGGAGCAGATCAAGCAGATAGAGTCCCTGCTCGCACAGGCAGGCGACAAAGCGCGCAAATGCGGAGTAAGCATAGCCGAGCTTCACGAGATACTTGACTTTGTAACAAGTGATGATACATCGGAGTAATGGAAATCCTTTCTCGTACTTCCCGCGCTTTGTGTGGGTGTATGTCAGCGTGCGCAGCAGGTCTATTGCCAAAAGCAAGATCGGCAGAATAATAACTATTGACATCACGGCTCTTTTTAAGGAAGGAGAACATTTATGAACGACTATGAAAACGCAATAGAATTAAACAGCGTTACCAAAAGATATGACGGCTTTACGCTCGACAGCGTGAGCCTTACCGTCCCCAAAGGCAGTATAATGGGATTTATCGGGCAAAACGGCGCAGGCAAGACCACCACAATGCGCAGTCTGCTGAACATTACAAAGATAGATTCGGGCGAGATAAAGCTGCTCGGTCTTGACCATGTAAAGAACGAAAGAGAGATAAAAAAAGATATCGCCGTGGTCTTTGACGCTATCCCCTTTGACGATATGTTCACCCCAAAGGATATGGCAAAGATCTTCAGCGGACTCTATCCGCAGTGGGAGGATAAAACCTACTCGGACTACCTCGAACGCTTTGAGCTGCCGTATAAAAAGAAAATAGGCAAGTTCTCAAAGGGTATGAAGATGAAACTGCAGATAGCCTGCGCCCTGTCGCACAACGCCAAACTTCTTATCATGGACGAGGCGACCTCGGGACTTGACCCCGTAGTGCGCGACGAGATACTTCATATCTTTATGGAGTATATGCAAACGGGCGAGCGCACGATACTTATGTCCTCGCACATAACATCAGACCTTGAAAAGATAGCCGACTGTGTTACCTTTATCGACAAAGGCAGCGTGCTTATCTCCGGCTATAAGGACGAGGTGCTCGATAACCACGGCATAATCAAGTGCTCAAACGATGACGTAAAGCTCATCGACCCGTCTGATATCGTCAGCGTGCGCACCAATTCATTCGGCGCAGAGGTCATGATACACAACCGCCAAAGCGCCGCCTACAGATACAAAAATATGATGATAGACCCCGCTTCCCTTGAGGATATAATGCTCTACTACGTCAATAAGGGCAGGAAGGAGTGGTCTTGATGGCACTTTATAAGTCACTCGTCTACCGTGAGTTCAGACTCTCGCGCTCCTATTATATACTCATCACCCTGCTTTTCGTACTGTTCGGAACCTTGGTGCTTATCGGTATGCGCGTGGGCATAGCATTGGAGGGCGGCTTGGATAACGATGCCGAGGAGGGCATCAGTATACTTATAACCTCCATCGTTCCCGCGATTGGCGGCTTTCTCTCCGCAAGAGATGCAAACAACTACAAAAAAGACGTAAAATCAGGCTGGGCAAGCTATGCACGAGTTCTGCCCGCGACCGCCAAGCAAAGGGCGCTTTCCTGTATCCTGTTACGGCTCGGTTTTTCAGCATTTATGTGCCTGCTCACATTTGTCTGGGCTATACTTGTCCGCACTGCAGCAGACCTGAGCTCAACAGTTCCCAATATCTCGATGTTCCTTGCAGCTATGGCATTGACCGTGCTGCTGGACTCTGTATACAGCGCAGTCGTTATGCGTACAAGAGATAAAAAGGCTTTCAAAAAAGTCGCACTCATCGCTGCCGTGGCGGTCATCGGCACAATGGAGCTTATCTCAAAGCTCATCGGCAGAGGTGAAAACGGCGAGCTGCTTGACGACGGTCTGCTTGATAAGCTCAAAGACCCTGCATCATCACAGAAACTCTACGATTTTCTGACCTCATTTACTTTCCTTGCGATCTGCGCATCTGCACTCATCGTGGCTTTCACCGTGTATTTCATCATCGTTTCAAAGTCTCTTGAAAGGAGAGAAGCGTAATGCAAAAAGGCTTGTGCATCAAGGAAATAAAGCAGTACGGCGTTCTGGTCTTTATGCCGCTTATCTATTCCGCCCTTATCGTCCCGTTCGCATGGTATTTCCTTGAAGTCTATATCTTTGGAAATGCCGCAGCCGCAGCTATCGGGGCAGTTATACTTTCATTTGTCGCCGCAGCGATACTCCAGACAATAATTATCCGTGACGTCAGAAATAAAATGTGGGGGTACTTTGTCTGCTCAACATCAGCAGGACATAAGGGCTATTTGCTCACCAAGTATTGCTTTGTGCTTGCCTGCGCACTGTTCAACCTTGTCGGCACGGCGGCAGCCTGCACCGTCTACGCAGGACTTACAAACACATCGGACGTGATAAGCCTTCGCTTTACCTGTAAGCTCACACTCATTCTGTTTTCCGTTCAGCTTTTCATGCGCGCGGCAGATATCCCCCTCACAGTACGCTTTGGCGAAAAGAAAGGCTCGATAGTAAGGCTGATAGCCGTTATCGCCGTGATAATTTGCTGTACTGTGCTTGTCATCATCATTCCCGAGGCAGGCAGCGTCTTCACCAAGCTGAAAAACATCATCAGCAGCAGCTCGGGCGAGGTATGGTTCCTGCCCGCGCTTGCAGGCATCAGCACCGCAGCTTATGTGCTGTCCTATTTCATCTCCTGCCGCGTCTACATCAAAAGCCTCGAAAATGTTGAATAGTGCATCAAGAGCATCTCGCCGCAGATGCTCTTTTTTTCGCAGGGATTTTTTTCACAAAGCTATTGACAAACGAGGAGCGATGTGCTATAATCCTATTAAGCTACTAAACTACTTGGTAGGTAGGTTGAAAAGGAGTGACCATCATGCAAAGCTTTTTTAAAGCACTTTTGAGAGAGAATTTCCGATACGGGCGAATGTGCCGATGTTGCAGCCAAAGCTGACTCACCCGTAAATAAACATCATTAAATATACAATTCTGGAGGAATAATTATGGCAAACATTTATACATCAGCAGATGAACTTATCGGCGGCACACCGCTGCTTGAACTCACCCATATCGAAAAACAGCTCGGGCTCAAAGCTAAGATCCTCGCAAAGCTTGAGTATCTCAACCCCGCAGGCTCGGTCAAGGACAGGATCGCAAAAGCTATGATCGAGGACGCAGAAAACTCTGGCAAGCTCAAAGCAGACTCGGTCATCATCGAGCCGACATCGGGCAATACAGGTATCGGCCTTGCATCAGTCGCAGCCGCAAGGGGCTACCGTATAATCATCGTAATGCCCGAAACGATGTCCGTTGAAAGAAGACAGCTTATGAAGGCATACGGCGCAGAGCTTGTCCTCACCGACGGCACAAAGGGCATGAAAGGCGCTATCGCCGAGGCTGAAAGGCTTGAAAAAGAGACCCCCGGCGGCGTGATACTCGGTCAGTTCACAAACCCCGCAAATCCGCAGGCGCATATCAATACCACAGGCCCCGAGATCTATAACGATACCGACGGAAAGGTTGACATCTTCGTTGCAGGCGTAGGCACAGGCGGCACAGTCACAGGTGTCGGCAAGTACCTCAAAAGCAAAAATGCCGATATCAAGATAGTTGCCGTTGAACCCGCATCCTCACCCGTGCTTTCAAAGGGTACCGCAGGCGCTCATAAAATACAGGGTATCGGCGCAGGCTTCGTCCCCGAGGTGCTTGATACCAACATCTATGACGAGGTCATCGCCGTTGAGAATGACGACGCCTTTGAGTACGGCAAGCTTGTCGGGAAGAAAGAGGGCGTGCTTGTCGGCATATCCTCCGGCGCAGCAGTTTTCGCCGCAATCGAGCTTGCAAAGCGCGAGGAGAACGCAGGCAAGACCATCGTTGCCCTGCTGCCCGATACAGGCGACAGATACCTCTCTACACCACTTTTTGCAGACTAAAAAACGCAAGATAAACCACGAAAGCACCCGAGCATATCGAGTGCTTTCAGACTTTACAAGGAGTAAATCATGAATGATCTTTCAAATATAAACATAACCGCCATAGGCTATGTAAAAAGCGACTTCCCCACCAAATTTGGCATACCGCGCCAAAGCGGACTTTGCAAGAATCTTTTCTCGCAGATCACACTGCTCGCGCCCTATAACGATGAAAACGCCTTCCGCGGCATCGAGCAGTTCTCGCACCTTTGGGTGATCTGGGGCTTCTCCGAAAGCGTCACCGAGGACTTTCAGCCCACCGTCAGACCGCCAAAGCTCGGCGGCAACGAAAGACGCGGCGTCTTTGCGACCCGTTCCCCATTCAGACCTAACCCCATCGGACTCTCCTGCGTCAAGCTCGAAAAGGTCATACGCACCGATGAAGGGATAACGCTTGAGGTTTCGGGCGGAGATATGAAGGACGGCACCCCCGTTTTCGACATCAAGCCCTATATCCCCTACGCAGACTGCATACAGGACGCATCAGGCGGCTTTGCACAGCAGCACAGCACCGACAGGCTCGAAGTCGTTATCCCGCCGCAGCTGCTCGCAAAAGTCCCCGAGAACAAGCGCACCGCGCTCTCCGAGGTGCTATCTCTTGACCCGCGCCCCGCGTATCAGAATGACGAACAGCGCATCTACGGCTTTGCCTTTGCAAGCCTCGAGGTCAAGTTCAAAGTGCAGGGCAACACCCTTACCGTCACAAGCATAGAATAAACAAATCAGTATTTATCGGGGAATGTTCGGTGAATAATCGGGCTGGAACTCTTTTGGAGAAGAGTTCCCCCCGTACCCCCCTCAGAAACCTTTTATTGCTTTTTCGCCATTTGG
>CADAEJ010000021.1 GCA_902786965.1 uncultured Ruminococcus sp.
GCCGATGCCTGCTCGACCTCGCTAATCTCTGCATCCTCCTCGTGCTCGGTGCGTGTGAAGGCAACTACCTTGCCGTCCTCACTTACGCGCATAAGACGAACACCCTTTGAATATCTGCCCATAATGCTGATATCGCAGGCTCTTATTCTTATAACAACGCCGTCGGTGGATATCATAATGATATCGTCCTCATCGTCAACGACCTTTATGCCGCAGACTCCGCCGTTTTTGTAGTTCATCATACCGAAGCCGCCGCGTCTTTGTATGCGGTAGTTTTCAAGCGCAACACGTCTGCCAAGACCGTTTTCCGCAACGGTAAGCACAGCCGCACCGTCACGCACTCTCGCCATTGAAACAACATAGTCGCCGTCACGCAGCTTGATTGCCTTTACGCCGTGAGCTGTTCTTGACATCTCTCTGATGTCCGTTTCATTGACTCTGATAGCGTAGCCGTTGTGGGTAGCAATGATAAGCTGGTTCTTGCCGCTTGTCATTCTTACGCCCTCTATCTCGTCGCCCTCGTCAAGTCCGATAGCGCGCAGACCGTTCTTTCTGACGTTCTTATACGATGAAAGCGGTGTCCTCTTTATCTTGCCGTTTTTGGTCACCATAACGATGAACCTGCCGTCCTCAAAGGAGTCGGTCTTTATCATCGCAGCTATCTTCTCGTCATTTTCAAGCGGAAGGATGTTGACGATATTTGTACCTCTTGATGCCTTTGAGCCCTCAGGCAGCTCGTAGCATTTGAGCTTGTACATAATACCCTTGTTGGAGATGAACAGCATAAAGTCATGCGTTGAGCAGGTATACATCTCCTCAACGTAGTCGTCCTCGCGCTGCTTCATACCCGTAACGCCCTTGCCTCCGCGCTTCTGAGCGTGGTACTCGCTTATCGGCGTTCTCTTGATATATCCGCCCTTGGTGTAGGTGACAAAGCTCTCTTCCTCGGGGATAAGATCCTCTATATCTACCTCGCCGCTGACGTTTTCAATTCTCGTTCTTCTCTCGTCACCGAACTTCTCCTGGATAGCCTCGACCTCCTCGATGATGATATCAAGCACTCTCTGATGATTTGCAAGTATATCTTCAAGGTCGGCGATCTTTATCTTCAGCTCTGCCAACTCGTCAAGCAGTTTCTGACGCTCCATACCCGTCAGCTTGCCAAGTGTCATATTAACGATGTGGTCAGCCTGCACTTCGGTAAGGTCAAAGCGGTCCATAAGTCTTTGCTTACCTTCGGCAATAGTCTTTGAAGAACGCAGTATCTCAACTACCTCGTCGATATTGTCAAGGGCGATGACCAGACCCTGCAGGATATGCTCTCTTTCCTTGGCTTTTTTCAGATCAAACTGTGTACGTCTTCTGATAACGTCCACCTGGAAATCAATGTACTGCTCAAGGCACTCTTTGAGTGTAAGTATCTTGGGTATGCCGTTCACAAGCGCGAGCATATTCACGCCGACGGTATCCTGAAGCTGTGTGTAAGAGAACAGCTTGTTCAGCACTACCTGCGGATTTGCGTCCTTTTTGAGCTTGATAACGATACGCATACCGTCCTTGCCCGACTCGTCGTTGAGGTCGTGTATGCCGTCTATTCTCTTGTCTTTCACAAGGTCAGCGATAGAAACGCAAAGTCTTGCCTTATTGACCATATACGGTATCTCGGTAACTATGATGCAGTTTCTGCCGTTTATTTCCTCGATAGAGGTCTGTGAGCGCAGGGTTATCTTGCCCTTGCCCGTTGCATAAGCGGCTCTTATGCCTGCTCTGCCCATGATGATACCGCCCGTCGGGAAGTCAGGTCCCTTAACGTGCTCCATCAGCTCGTCAAGCGAGCAGTCCGGGTTTTTCATCACGCACTTCATACCCTCGATTATCTCGTGCAGATTGTGCGGCGGGATATTTGTAGCCATACCTACGGCGATACCTGTTGAGCCGTTGCAAAGCAGGTTAGGGAATCTCGACGGCAGAACAACAGGCTCTTTGAGTCTGTCATCGTAGTTTGACTGGAAATCAACAGTGTTTTTGTTGATGTCGGTGAGCATATTCATCGACATCTTCGCCATTTTAGCCTCTGTGTAACGGTAAGCAGCCGGCGGGTCACCGTCTACGGAACCGAAGTTTCCGTGACCGTCAACGAGCGGGTAGCGAAGCGAGAAGCTCTGTGCAAGACGCACGAGCGCATCGTAAACGGACGCATCACCGTGAGGGTGATACTTACCAAGTACCGAACCTACGGTATCTGCGCACTTTCTGTACGGCTGGTCTGGAGTAAGTCCGTTTTCGTACATAGTGTAAAGGATACGTCTGTGTACAGGCTTCAAGCCGTCTCTTACGTCAGGAAGCGCTCTGGAAACGATTACTGCCATAGAATACTGGATAAACGATTCTTTCATTATCCTTTCGACATCTGTGTCAATAACATTGTAGTCGCTCAAAAAATTTCAACTCCATTCTTCCGGCTTTTGCGGAAAATATATAGATCATTTATTATCTGTGATAAGGTGATATCCCTCGGCAAGCTCGCCCGTCATCTTGTCGCGCAGTATCTGCTGCTGCTGCTCGGTCATAAGGCGCTTGCAAAGCACATAAAAAGTTTCCTTTTCAAGTATCACTATGAACATCTCGTCATTCTCGATGACCTCAACGGTATCGTTATTGATGTCGCTGTTGTCGCCAAGATGTACGCGGCGCGGCTTTACGGGAACGTAGTCCTCTGCCTGCTTTTCCTCCTCACTGACAAGCGTTTCGATAGTGAAACCGCTTTCATACAGCGTGAACCTGTACTTGTCGTCCTCAAGATTTTTAAGCGCCTTGACGAGATATTTTCTTATTCTGTAGCTGTTGTACCAGGTCAGCAGTATCGCCGTTATGCTTATAGCGAGCAGAACATAATTCAGATAGCCGCCCGGGTACTTGATTATCGAAACGATAAACGCCGCCGCGACCACCGAAAACGCCGCTGTGACCTTCCAGTTGTGAGGATAAACGAACTTTTTCTGATATGCCCTGAAAGCCCTGTCCTCCTCGTCATTTTTCACATCGTAGTCAAGCACGAGCATAGGCTTTTCGGAAAAGCTGTCAGCCTCTGCCTGCGCCTGTTTTTCGTATTCTTCAAGCTCTTTCTCCTCAAAGCTCTTGAAATCGTTTTTCTCCGCCATAATTTTAAAAATACCTTTCCTTGTTTGTTAAAAACAATATGGTGTATATATATCGCCTGATATACGCGTTATACATCAAGCTCCTTTGCGTACTCTGCATTCTTCTCGATAAACTCCTTACGCGGCTGTACCTTGTCGCCCATAAGTATAGTGAATATCTCGTCAGCCTTAACAGCGTCCTGCATAGTGACTCTTATCATCGTTCTGGTCTCGGGATCCATTGTAGTTTCCCAAAGCTGCATCGGATCCATCTCACCAAGACCTTTATAGCGCTGAACGTTGACCTTTCCGCCGTTTGCGGAATACTCCGCAATATATCTGTCGCGCTGTGCATCGGTGTAAGCATACTTGAATGACTTGCCCTTTTGCACCTTGAAAAGCGGCGGCTGTGCGAGATACACATGACCGTGCTCGATAAGCGGACGCATAAATCTGAAGAAGAATGTCAGCAGCAGCGTTCTGATGTGCGAACCGTCGACATCGGCATCTGCCATAATGATGACCTTGCCGTAGCGCAGCTTGCTAAGATCAAAGTCCTCACCGATGCTTGTACCCAGCGCCGTTACAACAGGGGAGAGCTTATCGTTGCCGTAAACGCGGTCGATACGCGCTTTTTCAACGTTGAGCATTTTACCCCACAGCGGCAGGATAGCCTGGAACTTTCTGTCCCTGCCTTCCTTTGCAGAGCCGCCCGCAGAATCTCCCTCGACGATGTATATCTCGGTCATTGATGCATCTCTCTCCGAGCAGTCAGCAAGCTTGCCCGGCAGGCTTGAAGATTCAAGCGCACTCTTTCTTCTTGTAAGCTCTCTTGCCTTTTTAGCTGCCTCACGAGCCTTCTGCGCCTGGACTGACTTATCGAATATCGCCTTTGCAACAGGCGGATTTTCCTCAAAGTAGTTCATCAGCTTTTCAGAAACGATCTTATCGACAAACGGTCTTACCTCGGGGTTTCCGAGCCTTCCCTTTGTCTGTCCCTCAAATTCGCAGTTTGTCAGCTTGACCGAAACGATCGCAGTAAGTCCCTCGCGCACGTCCTCTGCAAGCAGCTTGTCGCCGTCTTTAAGGTAGCCGAACTTTTTGCCGTATTCGTTGATTACCCTTGTCAGTGCAACACGGAAGCCCGTTTCGTGCGAACCGCCGTCAGGGGTATGGATATTGTTTGCAAACGAGAGAATAAGGTCATTGTAGGTATCGTTATACTGCAAAGCGACCTCGGCGAACATATCATCCTGCTTGCCGCTGACGTATATGACCTCCTCAGAGAGCGCCTCAACGCCTCTTGTCTTGTGGATATGCTCGACAAACTGTCTGATACCGCCCTCGTAGTGCAGAGTTTCACTGCGCACGTTATCGGGATCACGCTTGTCTGAGAAAACTATCTTGATACCGCCGTTGAGAAAAGCCTGCTCACGCAGTCTTTTTTCAAGTATCTCGTACTCGTACACAGTCGTTTCCTGGAATATCTCGGGATCGGCTTTGAAAAGAACAGATGTACCTGTCTTGTCCGTTTCGCCGATTATCTTCAGAGGTTCGGTATAGTGACCTCTATCAAAGTGCTGGAAATGCACGTTCTTGCCATCGTAAACGGTAAGCTCAAGATATTCGGAAAGTGCGTTGACAACAGATGCACCAACGCCGTGAAGACCGCCTGCTACCTTATATCCGCCGCCGCCGAACTTACCGCCTGCGTGCAGTATCGTATAAACAACGGTCGCCGCAGAAATACCCTCCTTTGGGTGAATGCCCGTAGGGATACCGCGTCCGTTATCGGTAACTCTGATTATGTCGCCCTCGAGTATCTCGACATCTATCTGCGTACAGTAGCCTGCAAGAGCCTCGTCGATAGCATTGTCAACTATCTCGTATACAAGGTGGTGCAGACCGCGCGAACCTGTCGAGCCGATGTACATACCCGGTCTTTTGCGCACAGCCTCAAGTCCCTCGAGCACCTGTATCTGATTTTCGTCATAGTTGTTGCTCTTATCCACCTGTGAGATGTTTTCCAAATTGTTATCCAAGATCTTTATCCTCCTGTTTTGGTTTAGATATATCAATCAAATTTATTATGTCTTTTAAGCAATGTTGAACAAGCCAGCTGAGAAATATAAACTGTTTCTGTCAGGTCTTTATCGAGGCATACCACAAAGCTTTTGGGCATCTCGTAGGTACAGTTTACCACGCGCGAATTTTTTGACGCATTGTTCAGAAACTGCTTTGTTATCTGTGACACCGATGATTTTTCAATATCAAAGATACCTATGATGTCCTTTTCATTCACAATAAAGTCGTTTCCAAGGTGAAGATACATCAGTCCTTCTTTTCCTTTCGCTTGTGAGTTTTTATCCTTCCGCCCTCGATGTTGTAAAGCCTGCCGTGCTTGTTTTTCTCAAACTGTATATTCTTATCACAGCAGGTGATGAAAACCTGCATACCGTCGATTTTTGAAAGCACGAATCTCTGCCTGAACTCGTCAAGCTCACTCAATACATCGTCAAGCAGAATAACGGGCGCATCATCTGTTTCCTGTTTCAGAATGTACGCCTGTGCAAGCTTGAGTATCAGCGCACAGGATCTGTGCTGTCCCTGCGAGGCATAATCTCTGCACGGCATACCGTTTATTTTTGTGATGATGTCATCACGGTGTATGCCTTTCATAGTAAAGCCCGCCCTGATGTCCTCATCGGTATTGTTTTTTATCACCTGCAAATATTCTCTTGCAAGGTCGCCTGCAAAATCCTTTCTGCCCTCAAGCTTTGAAAAAACTGTCGAATAGTAGCTTATCTCCAGCTTTTCCTTGCCCTGCGATATCTCGCTGTACAGCTTTGAAACGTTATTTGCAAGCTTTTTTGTGTAGTTGTATCTCAAAAGTGAGATGTACGAGCCAAGCTGTGCAAGCTGTATATCCCAGCCGTCAAGCTCGTCGCGTGAGCTTCTGCCAAACGCTATATTTTTCAAAAGCGCGTTGCGGTGCTCGATTATCCTTTCGTACTTTGCGCAGATGTTTGAGTAGTTGTTCTTTATCTGGCTCACGCACAGGTCTAAAAACTGCCGTCTGTTATCGGGCGAGCCTTTTGATATCTCAAGGTCTTCCGGAGTAAACACCACGCAGTCGAGCTGACCGAACAGCTTTGCAGGATTTTTGACCTTTATGCCGTTGAGAAAAAGCTCTTTTTCCTTGAGGTTGCTCTTGTTCATGCAGTATCTCACGACCTGTTCACGAAAGCTGTCATTAAAGCTTACCTCGATGAACATTGACTCGCGGTCAACATCTATCATGCCCTTGTCCTTTGTACTGCGAAAGGACCTCACGCCCGTACAAAGCCATACCGCCTCGATAAGATTTGTTTTTCCCTGCGCATTTTTTCCCCAGAAGATGTTTATCTCCTCGTGGGGAGTGATATCTATCTTTTTCAGGTTTTTGAAACCGTCAACGCAAATTTTCGTTATATACATATATCCTGATCAATTAGTGACAAGTATCTCCGTGTCGATCTCATCTATCTGCACCTTATCGCCCGGGCGTATCTTCTTGCCGCGCATCGTGCAGACCTCACCGCCGACCTTTATTCTCTCCTCGGCGATTATCTCCTTTGCGATACCTCCCGTTTCGACCACTCCTGCGAATTTCAGCAGTGAATCGAGCTTGATAAAATCGGTATGTATCTTTATCTCAACTGTTTTCATAAGATCAATCCTTTGGCAGTCTTACAGGCAGAACGAGGTAGGTGTATTTATCTCTTGCATTATCATCGCACGAAACTATCTTCATAGGCAACAGACTGCCGTTCATCTGAAGCTTTACCCTTTCATCGTCAATTACCTTCAGCGGATCGAGCAGATACTTGCACTTAAAGCCTATCTCGATAACAGGACCCGTTATAACTGCACTTATCTCGTCTGATATCTTATTTCCGACTGTGGTTTTGCAGTTGATCTTAAGTGTATTGTTTTCAAAGTAGCATCTTACAGGTGAAGGCGCTCTGTCGTTGATGATGAGCATCGTTCTTTCAAGTGTTGCGATAAGCTGTTTTCTGTCAACAGTTACCTCTGTTTTGCTCTCTGTCGGTATAGCCGATCTGTACGGGTGGAACTCACCCTCAAGCAGTCTTGAATATACCATATATCCGTTTATTTTAAAGATGATATGTTTAAGTGTCGGGCAAAGCTCCGCCAAGTCCTCCTCGTTGTCTGAAAGCAGATCTGTGACCTTTGAGAGAGTAACGGCAGGCACTACGAACTTCTTTTCGCCGTCATACTTGATAGGCTCGCTTCTTACAGCAAGTCTGTATCCGTCGATAGCTGCAAGTGTGAGCTTGCCGCCCTGTATCTCGAAAAGCTCGCCCTTGAGGATAGGCTTCATATCTGTAACTGCGACTGCAAAGACAGACTGCTCTATCATATTTTTAAGTATCGGCTGCGAAACGCATATGCTGTCATCTGAATTTACTGTCGGCAGCTCGGGGTACTCGTCTGAATTCTGTGCAACGAGGTTAAAGGTCGTAACACCGCTTGATATAGTTACCTGATAGTTGCTTGATATCTCGATAAGCACGATATTTTCATCAAGCTTTCGCAGCATATTTGAGAAAAGTCCCGCATCAATGATGCACTGTCCCGAATCGGAGCTTTCAACGCTGATAGTTGTCCTTATGCCTATCTCCATATTGTAGCCCGTAAGCTCAAGGTTTTCCTTGTCAAGCCGCAGCTTCATTCCCGAAAGCGCAGGGAACGGAGCCTTTTCGCTGATAGCCTTTGAAACATTGCTTACAGCATCAATAAGCGTTTTCTTTTCACAAGTGAATTTCATTGATAGTTCTTCCTTTCATTATATAATTGGGGAAAACCCTTTTGGAGAAGGGTTATTCCCCAAACCCCTTTCCTAAACCTTTTATTGCTTTTTCGCCATTTTGGGACAAGCCCCAAAATAACGAAAAAGTAGTAGGAGTCTAAAAAAGAGTTCAGAGTATAGCATTTCTGCATAAGAATTATCATCAATCATTTAATGAGAAGAAAAAACTTTCAATAATTTCAATCATAAAATGATTACCTTGATAATTACTTGTTTTAAACAATCAAGCTCTGTGGTGAGAGAAAAAAAATTTACTGTTGTTAACCATCTAACTAATAATTTTTTAGTATCAGTATTAGAGTACGCTGAAAATGTTGATTGCTGTGCAAAGCGCGGTTTATCGGCACCTTGCGAACTAATTATTTTGATGTATTCAGGTTGATAATTTGTTGAATAAGTTGATTGATATTTTCGTGTTGCATTGTTTAAAAAATTGTTTGTTGAAAGTTAAAACAATTGTGCAAAATTGAGCACGAAGTTTTATTTTTTGACTTTTTTCGTACGCGAGCAAATGTTAAAAACGTTTATTATTCTGCACAGCGTATGCTTTATCAGTCTTTTCAGAAAAGTAATTTATGTTGAAAAGTCTGTTGAAAAAGTTTAAAAGTCTTAAAATTTGGATTTAATTGCTGCGCAGGTTTTTGATTATATCGTCAACGTTATCCTTGAGCGCTTTATTGGTATTTAGCAGCTGGTCTATCTCGTTATAGTGTATCGTCATAGTCGAGTGGTTCTTGTTGAGCGCTTCGCCTATCTGGGTGAATGTCATACCCTTGACGTTTTTCATAACGTAGATAGTGATCTTTCTTGCAAGTGAGATCTTTGCCTGTCTGTTCTTTGAGAGGATATCCTCTGCGGTAACATCAAATGCGTCAGCCACATCGCCGATTATCCTGTCAACAGTTATCTCGGCAGGGTGATTTTCTATCATTATCTCCTTGATGACCTTCTGAGCCATAGCGATAGTCGGCTGTTCGTTGGTATACATCGTAAGGGCTTTTATCTTCTTGACAGTACCCTCTATCTGACGCACGTTGCTCTTTATCTTCTCTGCGATTATCCTCGTCACGCTGTCGGAAAGGTGAAGGTCGAGCCTGTCCGCCTTGTTTCTGATGATAGCCATTCTTGTTTCAAGATCCGGCGGTGTGATATCGACCTGCATACCGTTTGAAAGCCTTGACTGTATCCTGTCCTGCAGCTTTGATATCTTTGACGGGTGTATATCCGAGGTCAGCACAATCTGCTTGCCTGCATTGTAAAGCTCGTTGAATGTGTGGAAAAATTCCTCCTGCATTCTTTCCTTTCCCGCTATCGTCTGTATATCGTCTACCAGCAGAAAATCAGCATTTCTGTACTTGTCGTGGAACTTTACCGTTTCCTTTGTTTCGATAGCCTTTACAAGCTCGTTGATGAACGATTCGCCCGTTGTGTAGACTATTTTAAGCTCGGGATTGTTTTTTCTTACATCGTACTCGATAGCTTTCATAAGGTGCGTTTTGCCAAGTCCCGAATCGCCGTAGATAAGCAGGGGATTGAAAAGCATCGTATTGAAATCCTGCTGCTCGGTATTGTTGTTGTATCTGTTTGCAACGGTCTTTGCAAAAGCAAATGCAAGCTTGTTGGACTCGCCCTGCACGAAGTTGTCAAAGGTGAGCAGGTTGGTAAGGTTGTCCGAATACTTTGCGGGAGTTACGCTCACGTTCTGCGCATCAGGCTCCTCCTCCTTGCTCTTGACAAGTATCTTTACCTCAACATCAAAGCCCATGACCTCTCTGAAAGCCTCGTGGATTATCTTGCCGTAGTTATTCTCGGTCGTGGTCTTTGTAAATTCGGAATCAGCAAGCAGATAGGCGGTGTTGTTCTCAAACTTGTACGGTTCAAGAATTTTTATCCACCTGTTGTATCCGGGCTCGCTGACCGTTTTATAGTCGTGGCAGTATTTCAGTACCTCCAGAAATACGTCATTGAAGCTGTCCATTCATTTATTCCTCCATAATAGCCAAAAATGCTTGATTTTTCGATATTCCGACCCTTTTTTGCATACACACTTTTTGTATCTGAAAAATAACAGATTTTAACAAAAGGGCATACTGCTCAATTCTAAATAATTATACCACAAACTGTTGAGAATTTCAAGCGTATATATATAATAAATAGTATTTTTTTTAAAAGGGTAGGGAGCATCTGAAAAAGTACCAAATAAGCTGATTTTTCGATGTTTGAGATCAAGATGTAGTATTTATAACAATTTGATTATCGTCAGTACACAAAAAGTTTAAGAAAATCTGCACAAAAACCCTTTTGAAAGCTATGCATTTGGTAAAAAAACTTGAAAAAAGGTCTTGACAAATGACTATGAAATAAGCTATAATGTAAAATTACAAGGGCTATGTCAAGAATTATCACTTGTCAGTCCGCATAATAAAGACTGACAAAGTGGTATTTGTGTAAATATTGCTTGGAAAGGTCAATGGAAGGAGGATGAACTATTATGTTGAGAACATACCAGCCTAAGAAGCTTCACAGACAGAAGGTTCACGGTTTCAGAAAGAGAATGGCAACTGCTAACGGCAGAAAGGTACTTGCAAGAAGAAGAGCAAAGGGCAGAGCAAGACTCAGCTACTGATAACTTGCATAGTGTGCAGCGTCGTCCGCCGATAATGGCGGAGGACATCAACTGCCGCGGCGAAAGAGAAAATGCCGCAGCTTTAAGAGGGGTAAATTATCGGTGAACTTTATTTTAAAGGCGCTTTCCCCTTATGACCGACCTTTACCATTCAAAAAGATTGAAGGGTATAAGGTCGTTTTTAGTTTTTGGTCACATCAGATGAGAAATAAGAAGTAAGAGATATGTTATTTACAACTGTCCTGAAGGACAACAGCGGTTTTACGCGCTGTTACAGAAAAGGCAGACGTGTCGGCTGTGATTGGCTGTGCGTACATTTTTTCCCGAATAATATGCCTTTTTCAAGGCTTGGTATAACCGCAGGCAAAAAGCTTGGCAACGCCGTTGTGCGCAACAGAGTAAAGCGCATAATAAGGGCGGCTTACCGCCAGAGCGAGCAGAGTCTGCCGATAGGCTTTGATCTTGTCTTTGTGGGCAGAAACGGCATACAGGACAAAACAAGCTGTGATGTGTGCAGGTTTATCGAAAACCGACTGGTAAAAGAAATGGACAAGCCGTTTGTCCGCAGTAATAAGAAATGAAATATATAGCTTTATTCTTTGTAAAGATCTATCAGAAGTTCATAAGTCCGCTGTTTCCCGCGCAGTGCAAATATTACCCGAGCTGTTCGGCGTACAGTGCGCAGGCGTTCAAAAAGCACGGCTTTTTCAAGGGACTGCTTTTGAGCGTGTGGAGGCTCCTGCGGTGCAATCCGTGGAGCAGCGGCGGCGTTGACTACGTTCCCGACAAGCTGAGCAGGGACTATTTCAGAATAAAGAAAAAAGCTGTTAAGTAAGGAAATAAAGCATATTATCATGCATTGTGTGCAGCGTTATAAAGCATCTGCACAGATTAAAGGAAAGTAAAACGGAGGACAATAATGAGTATTATAGCTATCCCTTTAGGGTGGATAATGAAGGGCTTGTACTATGTTGTTAAAAACTATGGTATAGCGCTTTTACTGTTTACGTTCGTAACAAGACTTATAGTTTTTCCGCTGGCGATAAAGCAGCAGAAAAGCACGGCGAAGATGGCACTTCTTACGCCGGAGCTTGAAAAGATAAAGAAAAAGTACGGCAAAAATCAGCAGAAGATGCAGGAAGAGCAGATGGCTCTTTACGCAAAAACGGGCATAAACCCGATGGCAAGCTGTCTGCCGATGATAGTTACTATGGTGATACTGTTCGCACTTATCCCTATCATCTACGGACCGCTGACGTACATCTCAAATGCCGATAAGGACGAGCTGAACAACTCAAATAACCTTATCGCGGGTTTGTATGTCGTTTCAAGCGATATGCACAGCGATAAGAATATCGAGTACATCGACAAGGAGATAGAAAAGCTCTCGCTTTCAGACAGCGAAAAGGACGATGTAAAGAAAAAGACCGTTTTTGAAAAATACCTGTTTATGTATGAGAAAAACGGCAAGAACGAGGACGAGGCTTATCAGGAGTTCTCAAAGTATTTTCTTGATGAGGATAACTGCAAGAACGCTGCAAAGAGCTTAAAGGACGAGGATAAACAAGTAAACAGGATACTTGAGGCTATCAAAAAGCATCCCGATATAGACTCGTTTATGCTCAACGAGGAGTATATCTCAAAGAACCTCGTTACCTCGCGCCCCGAGCTTATGACATTCTCTTTCGTCAACAAGGACGGCGGAGTGTATGCAGACGTACTGCCTGATTCGGTAGTAAGTGCTGCAAAGGATATCGACTACAAGAGCTTCGGTCTTGATATGGGCGTTATCCCGTCATTCAAGAATATGACCTGGATTATCCCGTTTGCTTCGTTCATTCTCCAGATAGCAGTTACTATCGTTTCACAGATCTTCCAGAAAAAGAACAACCCTGCCGCTGCAAAGGCTATGGGTATGGGTATGAAGATAACCTTTATCATCCTGCCTGTGTTCTCGCTGTGGATCGGTTTCAGCTATCCTTCGGGACTGGGTCTGTACTGGTGCTATTCATCACTGTTTGCACTGCTGCAAACGATAGTTCTCAATGTGATCTACAATCCTGCAAAGGTTCAGGCTATGGTCGAGGCAGAGCTTGAAAAGAACAAAAAGAACGGCAAAAAGTCAATGTTTGCTAAAATGGCAGAGCAGAATCTCGAAAGAATGGGCGGTGCGCCTGCTTCTTCCGATGATGATGACGAGGATACCGATGAGAAAAAGCTCTCCAAGGCTGAAAAAGCTGCCGAGGATCGCCGCCGTATCGCTGCCGCAAGAAAGCGTATGGCTGAAAAATACGGCGAGGAGTATCAGGAGTTCGCTGACGAGGAGGAAGAGGAAAAGCCAAAGCAGCCTCAAAGCGGCAAGAAGAAAAAGAATAAGAATAAAAACAATAACAATGGCGGCAATAAGAGCGAAAATGCCGATAATAACGATAATTCCGAAAGTGACGAGCCTGCCGAGGCAGAGCAGGATACCGACGCAGAGGAAGAATAATATGCATCAAATGCACACTATCGGAGCCGCATTTTGACGAGAGAGCCGCAAGGATCTGCCGCGGCAAAGGCTTCCGTAACATATAGTGAATTATTTATCGAGAGGAGTAAGGTAAAAGTGAAAGAGATTTTTACCGCAGCAAGTGTAGAAGAAGCAAAGCAGCTTGCAGCACAGCAGTTTGGCACAAGTGAAGACAAGATAACCTTTAATGTGCTTGAAGAGCCTAAAAAGGGACTTTTCGGAAAAGTAAAGGGAGAGGCAAAGGTTGAAGCAGAATACAGCGAAACAAAGACCGATATAGCTGTTAAGTATATCAAGAGCGTGCTTGAGGCTATGCAGATAGCCAATGCGTCCGTAGTGGCAGCAGAAAACGAGGACGGCGCTGTTATAGAGATAGGCGGCGACGGCTTTGAGGATATGCTTGGCAAAAAGGGCGAGCTGCTTGACTCACTTCAGTATCTTGCATCGCTGGTGTGCAATAAGGTCGATAAGGAGTATTTCAGGATATCTACCGACTGCAACGGCTTCAGAGAGAGAAGAAAGGCACAGCTTGAAGAGCTTGCAAGAAAGATCGCAAATAACGTAAAGAAAAACGGCAGAAGCTCCGCGCTTGAGCCGATGAATCCATATGAAAGACGCATCGTTCACGCCGCTGTTTCCGAGATAGAGGGCGTTACAAGTCAGTCAAAGGGTGAGGAGCCGTACAGAAAGGTGATCATCTCCTCAACAAACCCAAGAAAGTTTGACGACAGGGGCGGCTTCAAGAGAGGCGGCAGAGGCAGAAGAAACGGCGGCAGAGGCGGCCGCTCAAAGGGCTTTGATATCACCACAAGCTTTGAAAAGGACTACAAAAAGCCAAAGCCTGAGGATTCAATGAAAGGCGCAGGTCTTTATTCCAAAATAGAGTTCTGATAAATGTGAGCTGTTGCAGAAATGCAGCAGCTCTTTTTTATTTCTTACATTTTATCTATTATCACCGAAAGCCGTTGACAAATTAACAATATTGTTGTAAAATATATATTAGCAAATTGTCTTTAAAATATTATCGAGTTGTAAGTTTTGCACAAAGCGCGGCTGTACTTTTGCTGCGCAATACCAAAAACGAAAATCAAATCCACAACGAAAGGAAGAGTTTATATGTACGATTACGAAAGACTTGAACAGTATGCGGAGAAGATCAGCACAAAGATAGGCTTTCAGCCAAAGGTAGGTCTTGTGCTTGGCACGGGACTTGGCGATATGGCAGAGAAGATCGAGACGGTCTACGAGGTGCCATTTACCTCTTTGAACGGTTTTCCCGTGTCCACGGTCGAGGGTCACGTCGGGCATTTTCTGTTCGGCTATATGGAGGACGTGCCTATCGTTTGTATGCAGGGCAGAGTCCATTATTACGAGGGCTACTCAATGGAGGACGTTGTGCTGCCGATAAGATTTATGGCTACCATGGGCGTTGAGAGCATTATCCTCACAAACGCTGCGGGAGGCATCAATAAAGATTTCAACGTAGGTGATATCATGGTCATCACCGACCATATCTCCTCGTTTGTGCCAAATCCTCTGATAGGCAAGAACGTTGACCACTTCGGTGTAAGATTCCCCGATATGTCAAATATCTACGACAAGCAGATGAGAGAGACCTTTGTCAACGTTGCAAAGCAGAACGGTATCCCCGTAAGAGAGGGCGTTTATATCCAGTTTACAGGTCCGTCGTTTGAGTCGCCTGCGGAGATAAGGATGGCTGCGGCGCTCGGTGCTGACGCAGTAGGTATGTCTACCGCCTGCGAGGCTATTGCTGCACGTCACGCAAAGGTAAAGGTGTGCGGACTTTCCTACATCTCAAATGCCGCTGCGGGACTTTCCGATAAGGAGCTTTCACACGAGGATGTCCGCTGGGCATCAAAATTCAGCGCGGAGAATGTTGAAAAAATGCTGCGCGGATATTTCAGGAGCATCAAAGAATGAGAGAGATAGACGTCAGCAGTGTAAAACAGCTCGTAAAAGAGCTTTGTATAAAGGCAAATCTGTATCTGCCGAAGGATATGGAGGACTGTATCCGCAAATGTGCGCAGCTTGAGCGCTCTCCCGTAGGAAAAAACGTGTTTGGCGACATAATCGACAACATAAACGTTGCCCGCGAGCAGACTATCCCTATCTGTCAGGATACGGGTATGGCGATAATCTTTATGGAGGTCGGGCAGGACGTTCACTTTGTGGGCGGCGACATAAACGAGGCGCTCAACGATGGCGTTTCGCAGGGCTATATCGAGGGCAGACTGCGCTGCTCGATAGTTTCCGACCCGCTTGAAAGGGTCAACACGGGCGATAACACTCCGCCTGTGGTGCATCTTAAATTCGTAAGCGGCGATAAGGTGAAGATAACCGTTGCGCCAAAGGGCTTTGGCAGCGAGAATATGTCGCAGCTTAAAATGATGACCCCGAGCGTTACGCAGGACGAGATAGTTGACTGGGTTGTCGGCGCTGTGGCAAAGGCAGGCTCGAACCCCTGCCCGCCGATAGTTATAGGCGTAGGCATAGGCGGTGACTTTGAAAAGTGCGCATACCTCGCTAAAAAGGCGCTTTGCAGAGATGTTACAGTAAGAAACCCCAAGCCGCTTTATGCGCAGCTTGAGGCAAAAATGCTTGAAAAGATAAACAGGCTCGGCATCGGTCCGCAGGGCTTCGGCGGCACGCAGACCTGCCTTGCGGTGAACATTGAACAGGCACCTACGCACATAGCAGGCCTGCCCGTTTCGGTGAATGTCGGCTGCCACGTTACCCGCCACGCAAGCGGCGAAATTTAGGCGCGCACACCTGCTTTGACAGCATAAGCACGCAGATAATGTTCGGCAGCGCCATAAGGGCATTGAAAATATCGCTTATCTCCCAGACCGTCTGCATAGGGAACTGCGAACCAAGATATGCGCACAGCAGGTAGATAAGCTTGTAGATTAAGGTTTTTTCGGGGAAAAGACAGGCAAATGCGCTTTCCCCGATGAAAAACCAGCCCGTGAGGGTGCATAGGGAAAACAGCGTAAGGCAAAGGCTGACAAACAGCTTTCCTGCGCTGCCGAGAAAGACGCTGTACGCATCTGAAACGGTGAGCGTGTAGTCGCTGCGTGAAAAGTCCGCACCCGAAACGATTATCACAAGCGCGGTGACGGTGCATATCACCATCGTGTCGATAAACACCTCAGACATCGCAAGCTTGCCCTGCATTTGCGCAGAAATATCCTCGCAGCTTGAATGTACAGCGCAGGTAGAGCCAAGCCCCGCCTCGTGAGAGAACGCGCCGCGGCGCAGGCCATTCACGCAGACCTTTGTGAAAAACCAGCCGAACGTTCCGCCTGCACACGCCTTTACCGAAAAAGCGTCCTTGAAAATATCTGCAAGGGCGTTTAAAGTCTTTAAGGGCGACAAAAGCAGCAGCGCGGCACTTGTGAGGATAAAAAGCAGCGCAGCGAACGGCACGGCTTTTTCGCAGATGCGCGCGCAGCGTGAGGTATCGCTGACGGCAAGTGCGCAAAATACCACGACCGCGAGCGAGCAAAACCAATACGGCAAGCCAAAGCCGCCTGATGCGGCACTTGCTGCTGATGACGACTGAGCCATATTGCCCATACCCAGCGAGGCAAGCACGCAGAAAAGCGCGTAGCACACCGCAGGGATCTTCCCGATGGTGCGGATATAGCAAAACGCGCCGCTGCCCTTTCTGCCTTGTTGTGAAAGCTTTGAGTGCTTTGCGGCAAGAAAGTTTTCACAATAGGACAGAGCCATTCCGATAAGGGCGCTTACCCACATCCAGAAAATGCAGCCCTTACCGCCGACGCAAAGTGCGCAGGCAACTCCCGTTACCGAGCCTGTGCCGACAGTAGCGGCAAGCGCTGTGGAAAAGCTCTGAAACCGTGATATCCCGCGTGAGCTTTTACGCGGAGCTTTGAGCATACCTATGACCTCGCCGAAAAGGCGGAAAATGTGCAATTGAGCGAAGTGCAGGCGAAAAGACAGAAAAATACCGCCTGCAAGCATAAGAACAAGGACAGGGACTCCCCAGATAAATTCGTTTACAGTGCTTATCGAGCAATAAACGGATATAATAGTATTGTTCAAGGTATCACCTCAAATCATCTATATGACGGGCGAGCCTTGATAATTCAGCTTTGAGGAGATTTTACTATGGATTCCCCAAAATGCTGCCGTGCGTGCAGACGCACGGTACTGTGGTTTTTTCTGTTTGCTTTCGGGCTTGAGGCTGGCTTCAAGAGCCTGCTGCGCGCGATAAGCGGTTATGTGGCACAGAATATCCTTATCATCGCGGATATGACCTTTGCATCGCTGCTTATACTTGCGGTCATAGTTTTCCCGATATATGTGCTTGTGGCAAAGTACGAGATAACGCAGCGCGATGTCAAGCTGCGCAAGGGCTTTTTCATAATCTCGCACCAGTATGTGCCTTTAAGCTCGGTGACGAGCGTTACAACGGTGACAACTCCCTTGAGCGTGCTGACGGGGTTCAACTTTGTTGTACTCAACTGCCCGGGGTCAAAGAGCATCATGCCTTTCTTGACAAGGCGGCAGGCGCGCGAGATATCCGAGATAGTCAACGCAGCGATAAAAAGCCGCATCGAAAGCTGCGGAGGTGACGGCGAATGAACGGCACTCATGATAAAAAGCTTACCCAGCGTGCAAGGGAGTTTTTATCCTTCCGCCAGCACCCGATAAAGATAGTCAGGTACATGGCAAAGTATCTGTGGCTGCTTTTGCTGTCGCTTGCAAAGTATCTTATCGCCTCGCATTTTGATATAAAAAGCTGGATAGAGGCGAACTGGTTTGACCTTGTTATCCTGCTGGTGATATTGGGCTTTGCGTTTATACGCTGGATAATGGTGTATTTTGAGCTTGGAAAGGACAGGATAATCACCCACACGGGTTTTCTGGGAATGACCAAAACGGTCGTTTACTTTGATGATATCACAACGCTGTCGCTGTCACAGGGAGCGATATCATATCTTTTGCGCAGCTGTGCGGTTTATATCGAGACCGATGCGGACTGTGTGCAGGCTACCGACATACGCATCGACCTTACAAAGTCAAAGGCGATGGAGATATACCATATCATTTCACAAAAGGCAAAGACACAGCCGGGCTTTGTTTTCAAGTCGCCCAAAAAGCAGATGGTGCTGTTTTCGTTCCTGTTCACATCAGCGATATCGGGAACAGCCGTGCTGCTGACGGTGCTTTATCAGGCGTATCTTATCACCGACAGGGAGTTCGACAGGCGCGTTATAAGTCGTGTAAACTCGCAGATACATCAGATAGAGGATTCAAGCATCTGGATATACTTTCTTGCAGCAGGGCTGCTGATAGGCTTTATCTGGCTGATGTCGTTCATATCAAATCTGCTGCGCCACTGGGATTTCACATGCAAGCGCGGAAAGAACTATCTTCGCATACACAGCGGCAAGGGTGCGCGCAGGCATCATCTTCTGCGGCGAAAGTATATGAACTACCTTGATTTTACGCAGACGTTCCTTATGCGTATGTTCAGGATATGCTCCGTTGAGGTCAGCTGTACAGGCTACGGCAAGCGCTGGAAGGAGATAAGCGCGCTTATCCCGATAACGACCACAAAGGACGCTGTGCAGAGCGCAAAGCTTATCGCGCCCGAGTTTTCGCTGTGCAAGCCGCAGGTGAAAACGAGCAAGGCGTGTATGCCCGGATTTATCGTGCTGCCCGCACTGGCGGCTGTGGCTGCGATACTGCTGGGGATAGTGATGCAGAACCTTTTCCCGCTGCGCAGACAGCAGATAATCTTCATTGAGATAATGCTCGCGCTGCCGTTCATCTGGCTGACTATCGTGAAGTGCGAGGCGGCTGTGACGACCTCTATGGGCTTTGACGGCGAAAATGTGACGCTTTCCTACTGCCGCTGGTACACCTTCCACAAGGTCGCGCTAAAGCGCGGCAACATCACCAAAGTCACGATAAGAAGAAATCCGCTGGCGAGAATGTTCGGTACCTGCACGGTGGTCATATACACCACAGGCGAGGACTCGCGCAAGCACCTGATCGGCGGCGTGAATTATAAAAATACACTCAGGATACTCAAAGAAAAAGGTTTCAGCTTTATCGCCGATAAAGCTACCGACAGCGAATAAGATTTTGATTTTTTCGGAAAGGATAGACTGTTATGCCGAAATTTGAAGCCGGAATGGAAAGCATGCTGGATATGTTCGTGTTTGAAACGGGCGATCTGCTCGAAAAGCTCGATGATATCCTTATGCGCACCGAACAGGAGGATACCATCGGCACGGAGGACATCAACGAGATCTTCCGCACGATGCACACAATAAAAGGCTCTGCGTCGATGATGGGCTTGCAGAATATGTCTACCCTTGCGCACGCGGTGGAGGATTTGTTCTACATCATCCGTGATGATCCCGAGGTAAAGTACGATAAGCCCGGCTTGTACGAGCTTTTGTTTGCAAGCTCGGACAACCTGAAAAATGAACTTGACAACATACAGGACGATGATATCCCCCTGACCGATTTTACCGAGCTGGAGGGCAAAATACACGCATTTGCGGCGCAGATGAAGGGCGAGAGCGCACCTGCGCAAAGCTCCGCGCAGGCATCGGGCGGTGAGGATATCTCGCATCTTTTCCCCGATGACGAGGACGAAACGATACTCACATACAGGGTGACGTATCAGGAGAACTGTGCAATGCCTTCGGCTCGCGGTTTTGTGCTTTTGCGAAACCTCGGTCAGATAGCCGAAGTCTGCTCGACAATGCCGCCCGACCTTGACGATGACAACGCAGATGACGAGATAAAGGCGCACGGACTTATCATCAAGCTGATAACCGATGATGCGAAAAAGGTCCTTGAATATCTTGAGGACGGCATAAATGTTGAAAAGGCGGAGCAGCTGCACAAGCCGGATAAGTCCGCACAGGCGGCAAAGCCCGCACCTGCGGCAGCACCGACGCCACAGCAGGCAGAAAAGGCTGTTGAGCAGGCAAAGGCAGAACAGGCTCCCAAGCAGCCTGCCAAGCAGGCACCAAAAAAGCCTGCGGAAAAGCACGAGCAGAGCCTTATCACAGTAAATCTTGAAAAGCTCGATCACCTGCTTGACCTTGTGGCAGAGATAGTCATAACGCAGGGAAGCGTCACATCAAGCCCCGACCTGAAAGGCTTGGGCGTTGACCTTGACCGTTTCAACAAGTCTGCGCGCGAGCTTAAAAAGCTGACGGACGAGCTTCAGGACTCGGTAATGAGCATACGAATGGTGCCCATTTCGACAGCTTTCCAGAAGATGAACAGAGTCGTGCGCGATATGAACCAGAAGCTTGGAAAGGGCGTAACGCTGGAGTTTGAGGGCGAGGATACCGAGGTAGACAAGAGCATTGTCGATATACTCAACGACCCGCTTATGCACATAACGAGGAACGCGGTCGATCATGGCATCGAGCTGCCCGAGGAAAGAGCAGCCGCAGGCAAGACCGAGCCGCCGACCGTGACCCTTTCGGCAGGTTATGATTCGGGAGAGGTAGTTATCTCCTGCCGCGATAACGGCGCAGGTATGGACAGAGCTAAAATACTTGCAAAGGCGAAAAAGAACGGCTTGCTCACCAAGCCCGAGAACGAATACACCGACAAGGAAGTATACGCATTTACCATAGCAGCGGGCTTTTCCACCAACGAGCAGATAACCGAGTATTCGGGGCGCGGCGTGGGAATGGACGTTGTTAAAAAGAACATCGAAAAGGTCGGCGGCAAGCTGCTTGTCGATTCCGAGTTCGGTGTCGGCTCGGTGTTCACCATACGCATACCGCTTTCGCTGTCCATTATTGACGTTCTGAGCGTGCAGGTGGGCGAAAACAGCCTATCCGTGCCGATAAGCTCGGTGCGCGAGGCATTCTCCTGCAAGGCGGAAAGCTACATTTTAGACCCCGACGGCAACGAGTTCATAATGCTGCGCGGAATGTGTCTGCCGCTGATAAGGCTGAGCAAGCATTTCGGCATACCAAGTGAGGTAGAAGATGTTGAAAAGGGCATAATGCTCTACTGTATGGAGCAGAACACGGGCGCTGTGCTTTTTGCCGACAGCATAATCTCCGACCAGCAGATAGTTGTAAAGCCGTTTTCACCGCTGCTTGCGGACTATCCGCTTAAAGAGGCAGGAATGAGCGGCTGCTCTATACTCGGCGACGGAACGATAACCATCGCCCTTGACGTTAACGAGATCATCAAGCCGTTTATCAGAAGCGGCAAATAACGCGGAAAGGAGAGGTGCAAATGCCTTTGAGCGAAAAAGACGAACAGTTTGAGCAAAACGGCGGAAAGATACTCTCTTTTTATGCCGACAACAAGTTCTATGCGTTTTTTATCACCGATGTCACCGACATCATCGAGATACCCGAGATAACCTATGTGCCGACTCTCCCCGCGTACATAAAGGGACTTATGAACCACCGCGGCAAAGCTATCCCCGTGATAGATTTTGCAATGCGAATGGCGCTGCCTAAGCCCGTGTACAGCGACCGCAGCTGCGTTATCGTGGTCGAGATAGGAGATCTTCAGGCGGGCATAATGGTCGACAGGGTATCCGATGTTGAGGATATCCTGCCCGAGATGATAGCGCGCTCGCCGATCTCAGACGGAACGGTAAGGTTCTTTATCTCGGCAAACAAAAAGCGCATTTCTCTGCTTGACCCCGAGAAGCTCGTGAGGGACAAGCGGTAAACTCTTTGAAAGGAGCAGGTTTTGAGCGAATGAAGTACGAAGTGAACGATCCCGTAAGACTGACAGATGACGGCAGAGCGATACTTGCCATAGACCAGACGCTTTTGCCGGGCCGCGTAGCATACATACGCCTTGAAACGCCCGAGCAGATGTATGATGCGATAAAGCTTCTTCAGGTGCGCGGTGCATCGTGCATAGGCATTTTTGCTGCGTATGCGATGTTTATACAGGCAAAGGTGTTTGCGCAGATCAGCAGCGACAAGGAGCAATTTTATCAGCAGCTTCACCGTTTTGCGAAGTATCTTTCCGCGGCTATGCCGTCGGTAGTGGACTTGTCGTGGGCGCTCAAGCGTATGGAAAGGATCGCTGCAAATAATATGCGCCGCAGCTTTGATACTATCATCGAGGCTATGCGCCGCGAGGCTGTTCAGATACACGAGCAGAACATACAGACCTGTTCGGCTATCGCAAACTACGGACTTACGCTGATAAATGACGGTGACGGGATACTTACCTACTGCAACGCGGGTGCGCTCGCGTCATCGCGCTACGGTACGGCACTCGGACCTGTTCTGCTTGGCGCGGAAAAGAAAATGGACATCAAGGCGTACGTCTGCGAAACAAGACCTATGCTGCAGGGCTCGCGGCTTACTGCGTACGAGCTTGTGAATGCGGGCGTTGATACAACGCTTATCTGCGACAATATGGCGGCGCAGGTCATGAAAGAGGGACGCATCAAGGCTTGCTTTGTCGGTGCGGACAGAGTCGCAAAAAACGGCGACACGGCGAACAAGGTCGGTACCTACGCACTTGCTATCCTTGCAAGAACGTTCAGGATACCATTTTATGTTTTCTGCCCGACATCGACTATCGACGTAAGATGTGATGACGGCTCGAAAATTGATATCATCGAGCGTGACGGCTGCGAGATCAAGACGGAGTATTTCAAATCGCCCGTCGCACCGCTTGAGGTCAAGTGCTATAACCCATCCTTTGATATAACTCCCGCGCGGCTCATCACAGCTATCATTACCGAGGACGGCATAAACTATCCGCCGTTTGATTTTACCTGATACGCCTGTGAATAAAAGTGTCATCGGGTGCAACAATAAATAAAAAAGGAGAACTTATGGCAGGTTCGGTTTTTGAGCGCATTTACGAGGTCGTAAAGAGGATACCTTACGGCAGGGTAGCGACCTACGGACAGATAGCGGCAATGGCGGGCAATCCCCGCTGGGCGCGCGTAGTCGGCTACGCTCTGCACGCAAACCCCGACCCCGAGCACATCCCTTGCTTTCGTGTTGTCAACCGAAACGGCGAGGTATCAAAGGCATTTGTGTTTGGCGGCGAAAACGCGCAGATACGGCTTTTGCAGGCAGACGGGATAGATGTAAAAGATGGCAAAGTTGATTTATCCAAATATCAATGGTAACAAAAAAGAGACCGCTCAGGTCTCTTTTTATTTGCTTTCCTCCGAAGTTTCGGGTAAAGGGAAAAGCTTGTGATACAGCTTATAAAGCTCATCATTTTTGCTTACTGTCGCACGGTATATCATACCGTCATCAAGAAGATATTCACATACCGACCCTATCGAAGCACAGATACCGACTTTTTTGCCGCTTTTGAGCGTTATGATAAAATCATTCGGACCGCCGCCGGCATAGTCGTTAGGGCGCTCGCTGCCTCGGACAAGCTCTATTTCTTTTATGATATCAAGCAGCTCGTCTGTCTGATCGTCTGTCAGTTCCTTGGTTCCCCCAAAGTAGCTGTTTGCACAGCAGCTTTCAATGTCATCTTTGCTTATATCCTCATACGGACGGAAGAACTTGCCGCTGTCTCTATCGACCAGCTTGAAATGAAAGACCGTAGGTGTCTGCTTTTCTTCTTTGCCGCTGATGCAGCTTATGTTCAGGATATATCTGTATTCGCCTGCCTTGAAATGATACGAATAATCGTATCTGTCAAACGCAAACGGGTGATAAACGTATTCGTTCAGGCTTTGCCTGTGTGCCTGACTGCTGTCATTTTTGTTCGGGATAACATACCACTCGCCGTCCTTTTTGACCTCAAGCGTGTTTGCGGCGCTTTCCTCGTAATAAACATATTTATCATCGCCAAATATATCATAGAAACTCAAAGCTAACTGAATTCTTATAAAGTCTGTCGGAAACTCTCCGTTATCGGCTTCTATCTTCATTTTTTCGGGGTTTTCGATATCTGTATACCTGCTTTTTTCAACAGCAGCATTATTTTGCACACTGTCATATAGCTCTTTAAGCTCGTTTGTCTTGTTGTCGACAGATTGATAAACAAAACCGTTTATGATGATCTCATCATTATTTGGCATAATATGTATTCGTATTTTTTCGCCGTTTTTCAGCTGTATCTCAAAGTATTCACCGCCGCCGAGATAGTCGTTGCTTCTTACCTTGCTGTCGTTTTTCAGCTTTATCCTGCGCACTGTCTCCAGCAGCTTTTGTGTCTGCTTATCGTTCAGCTTTGTATTAGTCCACATATCCGTCGCTATACAGGATCCTATATCGTCAGCCGAAATATCCCCGAAGGGATAGCTGTCAAACAGCCTGAAATAATAGATAATAAGCGATTCCTCGGAATCGCCTTCGGCAGTTATCGGCATAATGTATCTGTACTCGCCCGCCTCAAAGTCATAATCAAAATCGCTCTTGTAGAAGGTTAAGTTGGTTTTGAAATTCCTGTTGAGTACCCAGCCGGCTGCTTTCCAGGATTCTTTTTTGTACGCCAGCTTATACCACTCGCCGTCCTTTTTGACCTCAAGGGAATTATCACCGCCCTCGCCGTAGAAATATTGCTTATCGCTGTTGCACACCACAGTAAAGGATATTTCATCAATATCCTTGGGGAAATAACCGTCCTCTGCCTCGTCCTGCCCTGATCTGTCTGTCATCTGCACAAAATCGGCAGCCTTGGGCGAGGAATATCTGCTCTTTTCAAGCTTAGCGCTGCCCTTCTCCCAGCCGTTATCCTCACAGGCGGTGAGCAAAGAAATGCCCAGAACAAAAGCAGTCAGTATCTTCAGAAGTCTGTTCATACGCACGCCCCCTTTTAACGCCTCTACAAAGAATACGTTCCGGCAAGCCGTTTTTGTGCGCAGCGTGTAAAAAATTGTAAGCCTGCACAATTTGCACTGCGCAGGCTTGTATTATTTCCACAAGAACTATTTTTTGGCGGCAGCAGTTTAAACTCCCTTTTCGACGTAGTATTTTTTCACCTCGTCAAAATTTATGCCCAGCTTGTCGGCTTTGTCAATGGTTATTTTGCAGCCGTTTCTGACCTTTTGCATTATCAGCTTCATCATCGGCTCGCTGACTGCAACGCAGCCGCCCGTATAAGGCTTTGCAAGACCTGTGCAGTGGAAGAAGAAGCAGGAGCCTTTCTGCGGTATGCACTCCTTGTTGTAGCCCATATTCAGACAATATCTGTATTCGTACTTGTAATCAACGATATGCTCGCACTCGTCGGGGTCAAGACCGGGAACGTCCTTGATGTTGACGAACTCGTTGAAGTGCATACCCTCGCGGTTGTCGCCTGACCAGTAATGGTCCTCGGTGACCTTTGTGTACTCCATCTGACAGCCGGGGTCGTCTGCGATACCGAAAGCCTTGTCGATAGTGAATGTGCCTGTCGGAGTTATAGCGTGGTCACAGTCTGCATTCCCCATACCCTCAAGACCTGTATATCCGGGTGTCTCAAGCAGCATCTGCCACTTGCCGTCCTTGTTCTTTTCGTGCATACTTATATACGCTGTTGTATCGCCGACACCCGCAACGACGATCAGCTGATCTGCGTCCTTGACAGCGTCAAGTTTTGTCAGCCAATCGGGCGAGTCAACTACCGTCTGTTCGGTGATATACAGATCGTTTGTATCAGTCTTGCTGTCGGATATTGAACTCGTATCCGCTTTTGAGCTTGAATCGCCGCACGCGGTCAGCATGCTTATGCACAATACCGCAGATGTTAAAATGCTTGCAATTTTTTTCATATTTTCCTCCTTATTTTATTTGCCCATAAATGCTTTTATCTGCGTTATCATCTGCGCCATTTCGTCATCCGTTCCGATGGTGATGCGCAGGCGGTCGTCGATTCTCGGTTTGTTGAAAAATCTGATGAAGATGCCCTTTTCGCGAAGGTACTCAAAGATCTCCTTTGCGCTGTACCTTGGGTGAGTCACAAACAGAAAATTCGTCTGGCTTTGCGGGACATCAAACCCAAGCTCTTTGAGCTGCTGTGCGGTGTTTTCGCGCGTTGCGATGATCTTTTTCAGCGTGCTTTGGAAATACTCCTCGTCCGCAACGCTTGCCACGCCCGTTTCGATAGACAGCCTGTTGACAGGGTAGGAGTTGTACGAATCCTTGACGGCGAGCATATACTTGATAAGCTCGGCGTTCCCGTAAGCCTCGCCTATGCGCATACCTGCCATAGAGCGCGATTTTGAGAACGTGTGCGTGATAAGCAGATTGTCGTATTGATTTATCATATCAAGGCAGTCGATGCCGCTTTGTGCAAAGTCAACATACGTCTGGTCAACGATAACTATGCAGTCCTTGTTGTGTTCAAGCACATCCCGCACGAACTCTCTGCTTTCCGCAAGAGATGTCGGAGCATTGGGGTTTGCAAAAACGACACCGCCGTTGCCCTCTCCGTAAAGGCTTTGCGCGCTTATGTGAAAGTCCTCATCAACGGGAACTGTCCTGCTCGGTATCTTTAAAAGCTCGCACCACACGGGGTAGAACGAGTAGGTGATGTCGGGGTAAACTATGGGCTTATCGCTGTTGAAAAACGCGCGGAAAGCCGTTGCGAGAACGTCGTCCGAGCCGTTTGAAACGAACACGTTGTCCACGCTCAAGCCCGCCCTTTTCGCAAGCGCCTCACGCAGAGGGCCTGCATCCGCACTCGGATAGCGGCGCATATCCTCGGGCTTGTAGCCGTCAAGTATCTCCCGCACCTTTGGTGACGGCGGATAAGCATTCTCGTTAGCGTTAAGCTTGATGATGTTATCGCTCTTTGGCTGTTCGCCCGCAACGTAGGGTGTAATGTTTATAAGATTTTTTCTCCAAAGCTGTTCGCTCATTTTTTATACCTCATTTGTGATGCTTATTTTGTTACGTCTGTATCGATTATCATTTTTTTGCAGCCCTCGCAGAAATGCGCAGGTATCGTGAAAGTCGAAAGACCGACCTTTGCCGCGGTGACTTTGCACGAGCCGCCCATTTTGTCAAACATTGACGCTTTCTTTTCGCCCTCTTTCCAGCTAACGCCCTGGCGTGCATCGCCCGAAAGGATACCCTCTTTCATTTCCTTTTTGCAGTAAGGACACTCCATTGTTATCTCTCCTATGAATATCTTTGACTTTATCGTGGTAAAGTGCTACTATGCTACCACGACAAACAGTATAACACACTTACCCTGTTTTGTCAAGCCTGTTTTTTACCTGTTCTGATAAAGTCTATCAGCTTTTCTATGTCGTCAAACTCGTCGTAATCGCCTATTATCCCCTCGCGGTGATAGACGATACCCGCTTTTTCGTTTCTCTCAAGGCAGTCAAGCAGAGCCTCTTTTCCGTATCTGCGCACAAATTCGGTAAAGCCTGCGGCTTTGGGTGTTTTGACAAACAGTCCCTTTTTGCAGTTGCTTTCGCCGCACTCATAGCAGGCAGTTATGCCCTTTGCGATACAGCATTTTCTGTTTTCGCACCATTGCGCGTCCTTGCACCAGTCAAGCTCCATAAAACCGTCTTCACCGCAGCCCTTGCATTTCACGTTCTCGCTGCACAGGCAGTTTCGGCACAAGGTGTCTGCGACACCTTATCCCGAAAAAGTAGTAGAGTTCAGAAAAAAGAGTTTGAGAGAAAACGCTCCCAAGAGAATATCCACAGCTACACGATATGCATAC
This sequence comes from uncultured Ruminococcus sp., assembly GCA_902786965.1. Taxonomy (GTDB): domain Bacteria; phylum Bacillota; class Clostridia; order Oscillospirales; family Ruminococcaceae; genus Hominimerdicola. The sequence continues at coordinate 27,804 of CADAEJ010000021.1, forward strand.
TGCGGTAAATCCGAATTTGTCGGGGTACGCTTGTCGAGCAGCTGGGGGAAACCCTTTTGGAGAAGGGTTCTCCCCCAGACCCCCTTCCTAAACCTTTTAATGCTTTTTCGGCACAAGGTGTCTGCGACACCTTATCCCGAAAAAGTAGTAGAGGGTTCAAAAAGAGAGTTTGAGGAAAAACTTTTCCCAAGAGAATATCCACAGTTGCTTGGCAGGTATACCACGGCAAATGCGGATTTATTTGCACATACTTATAGATGTGTACCCGAAGGGGTTTGGGGGCGAACGGAAAGCCCCCAAATAAAATGCGCCCCGCGCGGCAAATTCTGATTTGTCTTATTAGGTCATGCTTCGTACTCACGCACTCTCAGCTTTATGCCCACACTGTCTGCAATAGCCTGCGACTTGGCGATCTCCTCCTCGCCGATTACGTCAACAACGGTCAGCATCGTGTTGGGAACATACTCCTTGACCTGCTTTGCGAATTTGAGCATTTCCTCAAAGCAGTTCACGCCCTTGAAGGAAGGACGGGTAACAGCGTCGTAAGCCTCGGCGGTCGATGCGTTAAGGCTTATCGAAACGGTGTCCACAAGCCCTTTCAGCTCGGGTGCTATCTCGCGCTTGTTGATAAGGTTGCCAAGACCGTTGGTGTTCAAACGTATCGGCGTGCGGCAGATACCTCTGATAAACAGCGCGGTGGATTTAAGTATCTCAAACTCGCAGGTCGGCTCGCCGTAGCCGCAGAAGATTATCTCCTCGTAGCTGTCCAGCCTGCGCTTCATAAGGTCGGCCGCGACCTCTGCCGCATTTGGCTGATGCTCAAGCCACAACGGGTCCGAGCCGTATGCGCCGTCACCGTTGTTTCTTATGCAGAAGGTGCAGTTGCACGGGCATTTGTTGGTTATGTTGAGATACAGCTTGTTTCCTATCTCATATGAAATGTTCATTGCTTTTTGCATATCTATCGTCCCTTTCCTTGAAAGAGCAAGCCTTCCGTGTTCAGCTATTATTATATCACCTTGCAGGTGCGGTGTCAAATCACCCTGCGAACTTTATTCCCTGATAAGAATTGCGCCTGCCAAGCTCTTTGTCTATCTCGTTCATCACGCAGAATTTTTTCAGGCTCCAAAGCGGCGCGATAAGCTCATTCCTTGCGCCGTCACCCGTTACGCGCTGTATTATCAGCTCTTTGGGCAGCAGCTCTATCTGGTCGCAAACGGTGTCCACATATTCGCGCATCGACAGCGTTTCAAACTCGCCGCGGCTGTACATTTGTGCAAGCTCGGTGTCTTTCAGAACGTGCAGCAGGTGTATTTTTATGCTGTGCAGATCAAGCCTTGAAAGCTGCCTTGCAGTTTCAAGCATCATATCGTGAGTTTCGTGCGGCAGCCCGTTGATGATATGCACGCACACGTTTACGCCGTTTTTCCGCAGCAGTTCATACCCCTTGAGAAAATCCGCAAACGTGTGGCAGCGGTTCATCGCAAGGGCTGTTTCATCGTGGACTGTCTGCAAGCCAAGCTCAACGGTGAGATAGGTTTTCTGTGCGATCTCGCCGAGCAGCGCGGCATTTTCCTCGCTGATGCAGTCAGCTCTCGTGGCGATGCTCAAGCCTGCGCAGTTTTCAACGGAAAGCGCGGTCTCGTACATCTCGCGCAGCCTCTCAACAGGCGCGTAGGTGTTCGAGCCCGCCTGAAAATAGGGGATATACAGTCCCTCCGACCACTTTTCGTTCATTCTCGCCCTGACGCTTTCAAACTGCGTGCGTATGTCGTCACACGGGTCGCCCGCGAACTCGCCGCTGAGATACGCCGAGCAGAATTTGCACCCCCCGATGCCCTTTGTGCCGTCGCGGTTGGGGCAGCCAAGGTCAACATTGAGAGGTATCTTCATCACCTTTTTGCCGAAACGGCTGCGCAGGTAATAATTGTATGTGTGATAGCGCTTGTTGTCGTGTGAAAACTCAAACGGATTATCTGTGATAGTGTTCATAGTGTTCTCCCGATAATTGCAAAACTGTAAATGCACGATTAAAAAACCGCGCAGAAATTTATGCACAAACAATTGCTCTGTATAAATATCTAAATAATCATCAGCCTGACCTTAACCGATTTTAACATATTTCACAAAAATACGCAAGCATATTTATTTACAAATTCTAAATTTTAATAAAATTTATTCAAAAACCTTTTCAAACGCTTGCAAATGTGTTATAATTATCAAGTAGATATGCGATTTTCTATACATCGCAGCGAAAGGAGTGACAGCAATGGCAACAGTATTTGTTACCGGCGTCAGCGGAATGATCGGAAAGATCGTTGTTGCAAGTCTGCTGACAAAGAAACATAAAGTTATCGGTACAGACAGCAAACCATGCAACCTTGAGGGCGTAGACCCCAACTTCCAGTTTATACAGACAGAGATAACCAACAAAGCAGGTATTTCACAGCTGTTTGCAGACAACAAGATAGATTTCCTTGTACACCTTGCAAACACCGCAGATAATGACTTTGACGCATTTATTTCCGATAAGGAGATGAAGCAGAGCAAGCTTACGGACAAATATCTGTACGATATCGCTGTTAAGGCAGGCTGCACAAGCATCCTGATACTGTCCACCACACAGGTCTACGGTATCCAGAAGGGCAGAGATCCTATCAGAGAGACCGCACCTGACAAGGCTATTTCCAACTATACCAGCATGAAGCTCGACAGCGAAAAGGCTCTGATGAAGGCTACAAAGAAGTCAAAGACTGTGCCTGTCATCGCAAGAGTTGCGCCGATATATACCGGCGAGTTCACGCAGAATATGCACCAGAGAGTGTTTGATACAAAGGAAAACGTGGCTTACATCTACAAAGAGGGTGAGTACGGTTATTCGTTCTGCAATCTATACAATCTGGTCGATTTTATCAACGGCATCATCAATATCCCCGAGGGCAGATACGAGGGTATCTACAATATCGCGGATACGAGAATGATAACTGCCGCCGAGATAATCGAGTACGAAAAGAAAAAGTACCGCATAGGCGCAGTTATACAGAAAAACCCCAACATCGTGCTTTCGGTAAACAAGGGACAGATGAAGACCGATTACAGATATTTCGACCCGACATTCACTTTCTACAACTGGAATATCGACAACACCAAGGCGAGAAGGATATCTACGTTCCGCTGGAATCTGTCAAATACAAAGTAAATATTTAAAGAAATACTTTATTCAGCCATATGGAAGATTATTCGTATGGCTGATTTTTTCTTTTCAAAAACAACAAAATGTTGCAAATATTTATTAGCCTATTAGCTGTGTAAGCTCTCTTTGGAGAGTTTTTTCTCAAACTCTTTTTCTGAACTCTACTACTTTTTCGTTATTGGGGTGGTAAACCCCAATGGCGAAAAAGCAATAAAAGGTTTAGGAAGGGGGTCTGGGGGAGAACCCTTCTCGAAAAGGGTTTCCCCCAGCTATTCGCTTATGAACATTTTGCATTTGAATTATTGAATTTGCCCATAATCGCAGGAGAAAATCCCTTGACTTCGTGTAAAAAGCAGAAAATTTGCAGGAATGGCACTTTTGACTTGCAAAAAACGGAGAAGTAGAGTAAAATGTAATATCGGAAGATATTATTATTGGAGGATACTGCTATGGAGTTATCAAAAATGTCAAGAGCAGAGCTTGAAGCCTTTAAGAACGAGGCACAGGCAAAATATGATGAATACAAGGCGAGAGGACTTTCGCTGAATATGGCAAGGGGCAAGCCCTCTGCCGAGCAGCTTGACCTTACCGAAGGGCTGCTGACAACCGTTGTAAAGTCGTCTGACTGCATTGCAGATGACGGCACAGACTGCCGCAACTATGGCGTTGTGGACGGTCTGCCCGAGGCAAAGGCGCTGTTTGCACCAATGCTCAACGTTACAAACGATCAGCTTATACTCGGCGGCTCGTCAAGCCTGAATATGATGTACGATACTATCGCAAAGTTCCTGCTTTTCGGCGTAAACAAAGACGCAAAGCCGTGGAAGGATCAGGGCAGGCTGAAGTGGCTGTGTCCGTGTCCGGGATATGACAGACATTTCCTCGTTACCGAGTCATTCGGCTTTGAGATGATAAATATCCCCATGAACGCTGACGGTCCCGATATGGATATGATAGAAAAGCTCGCAGCACAGGACGAGAGCATCAAGGGCGTGTGGTGCGTGCCGATGTACGGCAACCCTACGGGCATCACTTTCTCGGACGAGGTAGTCAAGCGCTTTGCAAATATGAAAACAAAGGCTGACGATTTCCGCATCTTCTGGGATAACGCATACTGCGTCCACCACCTCAGCGACGATCACGATGTCCTGCTTGACCTGCTTGCAGAGTGTGAAAAGGCAGGCAACCCCGACAGAGCGATCGAGTTCGCATCGACCTCAAAGATATCCTACGCGGGTGCAGGCGTTGCAATGATGGCATCAAGCAAGGCGAATATCGACTACATCAAGTCACTTCTGACCGTGCAGACGATAGGTCCCGATAAGATAAACCAGCTCCGCCACGTTAAGTTCTTCAAGAACTTTGAGGGCTTGAAGGAGCATATGAAAAAGCATCAGGCGCTGCTCGCACCGAGATTTGCGGCTGTGCTTGACGGTCTTGATAAGGAAATTGCGCCTTACGGCATCGGAAGCTGGACAAAGCCAAACGGCGGTTACTTCATCAGCTTTAATGCGATGAACGGCTGTGCAAAGCGCATTGTAGAGCTTTGCAAGGAGGCAGGCGTTGTGCTGACAGGTGCAGGCGCTACCTTCCCGTACAAGAAAGACCCTGATGACAGCAATATCAGGATCGCGCCGTCATATCCGCCCGTTGACGAGCTCAAGCTTGCGGTCGAGATATTCACGACTGCGGTAAAGCTTGCAAGCGCAGAGAAACTCCTCAACTCGTAGTTGTAAAATAGCAAAAAAGGAAACCCGATCTTTTAAAAAGGTCGGGTTTTCTGCTATGCTGTAAAATCGGTCAACACACAAAAAAGCGAGGCATTGCCCCGCTTTTTAGGTATCTCAATTAAAACTCTATCTTCTTTTCGATGTAAGCGGTAAGATCCTCTATCCTGATCCTTTCCTGCTCCATAGTATCTCTGTCACGAACGGTCACGCAGCCGTCATCGACCGACTCGAAATCGTAGGTGATGCAGAGGGGAGTACCGATCTCGTCCTGTCTTCTGTAACGCTTGCCGATAGAGCCTGTTTCGTCATAGTCAACGCAGAACTTTTTAGCCAGCATATCATAGACCTCGCCAGCCTGCTCGGAGAGCTTCTTTGAAAGCGGCAGAACGCAAGCCTTGTACGGTGCAAGCGCAGGGTGGAAGCGCATAACTGTTCTTACATCGGGCTTATCCTCGGTGCCGAGGTTCTCCTCGTCGTATGCCTCAACAAGAACGGTCAGGAACAGTCTTTCAACGCCGAGTGACGGCTCGATAACGTAAGGAACGTATCTTTCGTTAGTCTCGGGGTCGAAGTAGTCAAGAGTCTTTCCGCTGGTGTTGATGTGCTGTGTGAGGTCGTAGTCTGTTCTGTCTGCAACGCCCCACAGCTCGCCCCAGCCGAATGGGAACAGGTACTCAAAATCGGTAGTAGCCTTGGAGTAGAAGCAAAGCTCCTCTGCGGAGTGGTCACGCAGACGCAGGTTTTTCTCTTTGATGTTGAGTGAAAGCAGGAAGTTCTTGCAAAAGCTTCTCCAGTACTCAAACCATTCAAGATCGGTGCCGGGCTTGCAGAAGAACTCAAGCTCCATCTGCTCGAACTCACGCACGCGGAAGATGAAGTTGCCCGGAGTGATCTCGTTTCTGAAAGACTTGCCGACCTGTGCAACGCCGAACGGTACCTTTCTTCTGGTCGTTCTCTGGATATTTGCAAAGTTTACGAAGATGCCCTGTGCTGTTTCGGGGCGCAGGTAAAGCTCTGCCTTTGAGTCCTCGGTAACGCCCTGGAAGGTCTTGAACATAAGGTTGAACTGTCTGATGTCGGTAAAGTTGTGCTTGCCGCAGCTCGGGCAGGGGATATTCTTTTCCTTGATGTAATCCATCATCTGCTCGTTTGACCAGCCTGCAACGTTTGTGCCGTCAAAGTCCTCGATAAGATTGTCTGCTCTGTGTCTTGTCTTACACTCCTTGCAGTCCATAAGAGGATCGGAGAAACCGCCGAGGTGACCTGATGCCACCCATGTCTGCGGGTTCATAAGTATCGCAGAATCAAGACCTACGTTGTACTTGTTCTCCTGAATGAATTTCTTTCTCCACGCTGCCTTGATGTTGGTCTTGAGCTCAACGCCAAGCGGACCGTAGTCCCAGGTGTTTGCAAGTCCGCCGTATATCTCGCTGCCCGGATATACAAAGCCTCTGCCCTTGCAAAGTGCAACGATCTTGTCCATTGTCTTTTCGGAATTGTTCATTTTTCATTCTCCTTACAAAATGTATTTAAAGTTAATAGGTCACTCTCTTATCTGTCCGTCGCCTGTAACGAGGTACTTTGTGGTAGTCATTTCGGTAAGCCCCATAGGACCGCGCGCGTGCAGCTTCTGGGTCGAGATGCCTATCTCTGCGCCAAGACCGAACATATCGCCGTCGGTGAATCTTGTCGAGCAGTTTACATAAACCGCTGCCGCGTCAACGCGCTTTTGGAACTCGGTGGCTGCGAAAAGGCTCTCGGTAACGATGCACTCGGAATGTCCTGTTGAATACTTCTCGATATGCTCCAGCGCCTGTGCAAAGTCGTCAACGACTCTTATCGCGATGATGTAATCAAGGAACTCGGTCGCATAGTCGTCCTCGTCAGCGGGCGTAACGTTATCTCTGCCGAGGATATATGCGGTTATCTCGTCGCCGCGTATCTCGACATTATGCTCGTCAAGACGGGCTTTGAGCATCGGCAGGAACTTCTCCGCAACGCTTTTGTGTACAAGGCAGGTCTCGACCGCGTTGCACACGCTCGGTCTTGAGGTCTTGCCGTTATCGACGATATCCACCGCCATTTTCAGGTCAGCCGACTGGTCAACGTAAACGTGGCAGTTGCCTGTTCCCGTTTCGATAACGGGGATAGTCGCGTTCTGTACGACAGCCTGTATCAGCCTTGCGCCGCCGCGCGGTATAAGCAGGTCGATATAGCCGTTTGCCTTCATCATCTCGACCGCAAGCTCTCTGTCGGTGTCGCTTACGAGCTGGATTATATCCGCATCGAGTCCTGCGCAGCTTACAGCCTTGCGCATAAGCTCGACAAGTATCATATTTGAGTTGATAGCCTCCTTGCCTCCGCGCAGTATACAGCAGTTACCGCTTTTAAGGCAAAGTATAGCCGCATCGACCGTAACATTCGGGCGCGCCTCGTAGATTATGCCGATAACGCCAATCGGAACGCGCACCTTTCTGATGCTCATACCGTTTGGTCTGACCGAGCCTGAAACTACCTCGCCGATAGGGTCTGCAAGTGCGGCGAGCTTTTCGCAGGCCTGCGCCATACCCTCTATCCTGTCCTCCGACAGCGAGAGCCTGTCGATAAGCGACTCGCTCATTTTGCGCGCGCGCGCGTTTTCGATGTCGATATTATTTGCCTCGATTATCTCCGCTTTGCAGCGGCGCAGAACGAAAGCTATCTCAAGCAGCGCATCATTTTTCTCCATTGTGGAGGCTGTTGCTATCCTGCCCTTGCAAGCCTTTGCCTTCATTCCCAAGTCCTGAATATAGCCCATATGATTCCCTCCTGTTGCTAAACCTGTGTTGTACCTGCCTGGAACACCGTGCCTACGGGTTTATTCTCAAACACGCCGTAGAGGTTGTCGGGGTGCCTGCCGTTGATTATCACAAGGTCGATGCCTGCGGCATTTGCGATCTCCGCAGCCCTTATCTTCGTAGCCATTCCGCCCGAGCCGAACTTTGAGCCCGCACCGCCCGCAACGGCGATGATGTCATCTGTTATCTCCTGTACAACAGGGATAAGCTGTGCGTCGTCGTTCTTTTTGGGGTCTTTGTCGAAAAGTCCGTCAATATCGGACATTATTATCAGCAGATCCGCATTTGAAATGACCGCAACATTTGCCGCCAGCGAGTCATTCTCGCCCATTTCAAGCTCCAGCTCGTCGATAGCCACCGTGTCATTTTCGTTGACAACAGGGATAACGCGGCTTTGGATAAGCCTTGTCAGCGCGTTCTGAACGTTGCGCTTCCTGTCCTCCATAAGCACGAACTTTGTAAGCAGCAGCTGTGCCACGGTCAGTCCGTACTCGCCGAACAGCTTGTCATACATATACATCAGCTCGCACTGACCGACAGCCGCGCAAGCCTGTTTTGTCGGTGTGTCCTTCGGTCTTTCGGCAAGTCCGAGCTTGCCTGCGCCGAGTCCCACCGCACCGCTTGAAACAAGGATTATCTCCTTGCCCTCGTTCTGCAGGTCGGAAAGTATCTTTACCAGCTTTTCGACACGCCTGATATTCAGTCTGCCTGTTTTGTGGTGGGTAAGCGTTGATGTGCCTATCTTCACCACGACTCTTTTCTTTTTACTCATATCTATCATTTTTTTCACCAACTGTTCTTTTTTCTTTTTGTTCCTGTGATAGATCGGGATCTATCTTTCCATTTTTACCTCTGTTGTGCCTGCCTCGGTTTTCTTTATATCCGTAAGGTGGAAACCGTGTGCTTCATAAAACCTGACAGCATCGGTATTCTTCTCTATGACCCACAGGAAATCGACAGGGTAGTTTTCTTTTGCATATTCAATAAGACGGGAACCAACACCCTGACCCTGAAAGAAATAGTCGACATACAGTTCAACGATCTCGTTTTTTTCTATACGGATCAGTCCTTTAACAAATCCGTCATCGTAAACAAGAATGTTATCAAGTATTGCTGGCTCTTTATATTTTTCTGCGACAGAAAGGACCTGAAGCTCCCCGAATGAATACTCATCATTCCGAAAGATGGGGCGGTACTTTATTCTTTTTACAAACACGAGGATCTCGGCTATTCTTGATATATCCTTCGGTGCAGCTTTTCTGATCGTTTCAGTAATATCCATGACCCCCGATCTGTTATTTATTTACCACGTTCTGCGGTTTGCCGTCGATATAGCACTTGATATTCTCTGCCACGATTTTCAGCAGTCTTTCTCTTGTCTGTTTCGGTGCCCACGCGATATGCGGGGTTATGGTGCAGTTCTTGCAGTCACGCAGCGCACAGCCTTCCTGCATCGGCTCGTTTGTCAGCACGTCGATCCCTGCGCCTGCGATACGTCCGCTGTTGAGCGCATCTGCAAGGTCACGCTCGTTGATAACGCCGCCGCGCGATGTGTTGACAAGATACACGCTCTTTTTCATCTTCGCGATAGTATCCTTGTTGATAAGCTCTCTCGTCTGCTCGGTAAGAGGGCAGTGCAGAGTGATAACATCTGACCTTTCAAGCACCTCGTCAAGCGAGCAAGCCTTTGCATTTTCGTCCACCCTTGCGGGAGTCCTCGTGTACGCAAGCACGTTCATACCGAAAGCCCTTGCTATCTGCGCGACCTTTTTTCCGATGTCGCCGTAGCCGATAATGCCCAGCGTCATACCATCAAGCTCAAAGGTAGGTATGCCGAAGTAGGAGAACAGCTTGTAGTTCACCCACGCGCCGCCGTCAACAGCGTCCGCATACTCGCGTATTTTGTTGAAATGATTGAGTATCAGCGCAAAGGTATGCTGTGCAACCGAGTTGGTCGAATACGCAGGGACGTTGCAGACTACCGCGCCGTGACGTGTCGCCGCCTGCGTGTCAACATTGTTGTACCCCGTTGCGAAAAGCCCGACGTATTTAAGGTTTTTGCACCTTGAAAAGACCTCCTCGGTGATAAGGCACTTGTTGCAGATGACCGCATCTGCATCGCCTATCTTGTCTGCTATCTCGTCATTTGGTGTAAAGCCGTACACGCTGCATTCCCCGAGGTTTGTGATGCACTCGAGCGAAACGTCATTGCGCGATACCGTTTCGGAATCAAGTATCACTATTTTCATCAGTTTCACCCTCTGCCTCTGCAACTGCCTCTGCTGCAACTGCCGCTGCGGCTTTTCTCTTTTTGCTTTGCAGCACCGCGAAAACTATCGCCGCGCCAAGCAGCAAGCCCTCGATGACGGCAAGTATGACGACCGCCTTTGAATCGTTGAAAAACTGCATCATCAGCGTTGCGTCTACTGCAAGCATCATAAATATGTAGTGCGGCGATTTTTTTCTGTATATTTCAAGTGCGTAAACAATCGTAGCTATAATGCAGAAGATAAGGTGCGCCTTGAACGGCAGCGGCACATAGACGTTCTGCATCTGGTCGTTTGCAAAAATCATTTCAATCTTCCTTTCGGGGAAATATCTATCGTAATATTATACCATAATAAAAAGCATTTTTCAATACCCGCGTGCAAATTTTAAATAACTGTTGAAAAGCGTGCAAAAGTGTGCTATACTGACGTTGAAAATCATTTGCAAGACCGAAAGGAGAGGTTTTATGATAAAGGTATTTTCAGACAGCACTTGTGACCTTTCAGACGAGCTGTTAAAGCGCTATGACATCACGCTGCTGCCGCTTTACATCATTCTTGGCGACAAGCAGTACAAGGACAGGGTGAACATCACCCCACAGGATATTTTCAAATGGTCTGACGAGCATAAGACCACTCCGAAGACGGCGGCGGCATCGCTTGATGACATTGTGGAGAAGATAAAGCCCGTGCTTGATGCAGGCGACGAGATAGTTGTGTTTTCGATATCGCTTGAGATGTCCAATATGGGCAACGTGATAAGGCTCGCGGCGCAGTCGCTCGATGCGCAGGACAGGGTGCATTATATCGACTCACGCAATCTGTCAACGGGCATAGGTCACCTTGTTATCGAGGCGGCTGTAATGGCGCAGCAGGGCAAAAGCGCGCAGGAGATAGTGGACGCGGTACAAAAGCTGATACCGCGCGTGAGGGCAAGCTTTGTGGTGGATACCCTGACCTACCTGCACCGCGGCGGGCGCTGCGGCGGACTTGCGGCGCTTGCGGGCAGTGTTCTGCGGCTGCACCCTAAGATACACGTTAAAGACGGCGTTATGGGCGCAGGCAAGAAATACCGCGGAAAGTACAGCGATATTATCCTTAACTACGCAAAGGAAATGGAGGAGGAGCTGCTGCGGGCAAAGCCTGACAGAGTTTTTGTCACCCACCCGCCGTGTGACCGCAAGGTAGTGGATTCGGTGTGCGAATACCTCAAAGGGCTGAACCATTTTGCAGAGGTGCTTGATACCGAGGCAGGCGGAGTTATATCCTCGCACTGCGGACCGGGCACTCTCGGCGTACTGTACATTGAGGGAGAATGACGTTTGAGGAGTTGTTTATAATGCTATACAAACTTAACAAAGAAAAAAACAAAGATAAATACACCAAAGTTAAGCGTGTTACACTTGCCGAAATTGGTTGGAAAGAAAAAGATCTTGAAAGGCTAATTTCTGCAAACATTTTTGATTTTATTTCATCTAATGACTTGATGACTTTATTTACTGAGCGCCCACGTCAAGAAGAGCCGGATATACTTGCTCTTGATAAAAATGGTGAACTCTATGTCTTTGAGTTAAAGCGATGGTCTGGTAAGCAGGAAAATTTATTACAAGTTCTTCGTTACGGTCAGTTGTTTGGAAATAGCACATACGAAGACCTTAATAGCCTTTTTCATAAGGAACATAAGACCGAGCAAGAGTTATCGGCATATCACGCTTCATATTTTTTTGGTGATTGTGAAAAAAAGATACCAGAAAAACAGTTTAATAATAAACAGCACTTTATAGTTGTTACAAATGGTTTAGACCAACCAACTGTTGAAGCTATTGTTTATTGGAAACGTATGGGGATAAGCATATCTGCTATTGTATATTGGGTTTTTGAGGTATTTGAAGAATACTATATTGAGTTTAATACATACTCCCAAATTGAAGATTATCTTGAATATGAAAACAATTATTATGTTGTCAATACCGATTACAGTAATTGCATAGAGCATCACAAAGCTATGCTTGAAGAACATAAAGCAGCAGCCTACAATGATGGCTGGAAAGAAAAAATAAAAAAACTACAAAAAGGAGATACAGTTTTTCTATATCAAAGTGGCATTGGTATCGTTGCATATGGAAATGCTGATGGTGTTTTAAAAAAAGCTGACGAAGGTGAAAAAATCGAATATGAATACTATATGCACCTGACTGATTTTAAGATAATGAAAAAACCAATATCTGCTGCGGAGATGAAGGAAATTGCTCAATGTGGATTTAATTTTAGACAAACAATGTTTGCTATCTCTGAAGCAGCAGCACAAAAATTATTAGAAAACATTGATAGTATCAAAAGCTGACCTTTCTTTTTTATATTTGAATGCAAAAAGCCGCACTCTCGTTTTTGAGAATGCGGCAATTGTTTTATTTATGCACGCGGCTTATCAGTACATTCCGCCCATTCCGCCTGCGCCTGCTGCTGCGGCTGCAAGTGCGGCATCAGCCTTCGGATCCTTCTTGTCTGCAACAAGGCTCTCTGTGGTAAGTACCATAGATGCTACCGATGCAGCGTTCTGAAGTGCAGAACGTGTTACCTTTGTAGGATCAACGATACCCTCGGGTATCATATCAACATACTCCTCGGTGTAAGCGTTGAAGCCGTAGCCGACCTTTCTTGAACGAACAATGTTGTCGATGATAACGCTGCCCTCAAGACCTGCGTTTACAGCTATCTGTCTTACAGGCTCCTCAAGTGCCTTGAGAACTATCTGCGCACCTGTCTTTTCGTCGCCGTCAAGCTCGTCAACAAGCTTCTTAACGCTTGGCATAGCGTTGATAAGAGCAAGCTCGTCAACAAGCTTCTTAACGCTTGGCATAGCGTTGATAAGAGCCGTTCCGCCGCCTGCTACGATACCCTCTTCAACAGCTGCCTTTGTAGCTGCAAGAGCGTCCTCGATGCGCATCTTCTTTTCCTTCATCTCTATCTCGGTAGCAGCACCTACCTTGATAACTGCAACACCGCCGGCGAGCTTTGCAAGTCTCTCCTGGAGCTTTTCCTTGTCAAAGTCCGAAGTAGTTGTGCCTATCTGATTTCTTATCTGGTTGACTCTTTCCTTGATAGCTTCCTTGTCGCCAGCGCCGTCAACGATGATGGTGTTTTCCTTCTGAACAACTACCTGTCTTGCACGGCCGAGCTGCTCGATGGTAGTCTCTGAAAGCTCAAGACCAAGATCTGCGGAAATGACCTCACCGCCCGTAAGAACAGCGATATCCTGCAGCATTTCCTTTCTTCTGTCGCCAAAGCCCGGAGCCTTGACTGCAACGCAGGTAAATGTTCCTCTGAGCTTGTTTACGATAAGTGTTGAAAGAGCCTCGCCCTCAACGTCCTCTGCAACGATAAGCAGCTTGGAGCCGCCCTTAACTATCTGCTCAAGCAGCGGGAGTATCTCCTGGATGTTTGCTATCTTCTTATCTGTGATAAGGATATAAGGGTCATCAAGAACAGCCTCCATCTTGTCGGTATCTGTTACCATGTAAGGTGAGAGATAGCCTCTGTCGAACTGCATACCCTCAACTACCTCGCTGTATGTTTCAGCGGTCTTTGACTCCTCAATAGTGATAACACCGTCGGAGGAAACTTTCTCCATAGCCTCTGCGATAAGCTTGCCGACTGTTTCATCAGCAGAAGATACCGTGCCGACTCTTGCGATGTCATCGCTGCCCTCTACCTTCTTTGAGTTTGCAACTATGCTCTCAACAGCAGCGTCAACAGCCTTTGACATACCCTTTCTCAGTACCATCGGATTTGCGCCTGCTGCGATGTTCTTCATACCCTCTCTTACAAGAGCCTGTGCAAGCAGGGTAGCTGTTGTAGTACCGTCGCCTGCTGCGTCGTTTGTCTTTGTAGCAACTTCCTTTACAAGCTGTGCGCCCATATTCTCAAAAGGATCGTCAAGCTCTATCTCCTTTGCGATAGTAACGCCGTCGTTTGTGATCAGCGGAGCGCCGAACTTCTTGTCAAGAACAACGTTTCTGCCCTTAGGTCCGAGTGTTATCTTAACTGTATCTGCGAGCTGGTCGATACCGCTCTGAAGAGCCTTTCTTGCCTGCTCACCGTAAATGATCTGTTTAGCCATAGTATATCCC
>CADAEJ010000022.1 GCA_902786965.1 uncultured Ruminococcus sp.
TGCCTCCCGTTGCTGAAAAGTCATTAAAAGGTTTAGGAAGGGGGTCTGGGGGAGAACCCTTCTCCAAAAGGGTTTCCCCCAGCTGCTCGACAAGCATTCCCCGACAAATACTGATTTACCGCAGCTATGCTATTGTTTTTTGCCTATACAGTTCACGATTATCGGATAAACATATATCACCGCGATAACCAGCGCGCCTGCAATTATCGTCACGATCCTGCACACGCCGTATATCGCATCATCGAGCTTAACCTTTCTGCGCAGCAGGAACAATCCGGCAGCCATCAGCGCACCGACACCCGTAAGTATCAGCCCCGCAGTCAAGCCCATCGGCTCTGCGGTGATGCGAATGTCGTTTTCACCCTGCGCGAGGTCAAACACGATAAAGTCGTCAAACGCCTTTTTGTAGTCCACCCTCTCGCCGTTTATCTGCACGTTGAAAGTCTTTGAGTACGGCACGAACAGCACGCACTTGTCGCCCTGCTGCGCCTCACATTTTCCCGTTATCACTCCCGCGTTCTCGTCAAGACCGGCACAGCGCGCCTCCTGCACCGCGCTGCCGAGCTTGTCCATATCAAGCCCGTATACGCCAAATGATGAGCATTGAACGTTTTGCAGCACGTTTACCTTGATAGTCACCTTGCAGTTTTTAAACTCACCCAGCTTCAGCAGACCGTTTGAACCCTGCGTCGGATAGTCAGGCTGTATCACCACATTGTTCACCGCGACCGAAAAGCTGCCGTTTATCTCCTCGTACAGATTTGACGACAGCTTGTCAAAGCAGTCAAAATACAGCGTCTGCCTGCCCCTAACAAAAATGTCGTAAACAAGCTCGTTGTTCTTGCCAAGCGGCGTAAGCAGCATATCATCATCGTACTTGTTGATTATCACCTCGCCCGTGCTGTCAGGCTCGTATTTTTTGAAAAGCTCGTCCTTTTCATCCTTTGCGAACAACGACTTGTAAAGCCCCTGCTGAACATCAAATCTGTCAAGACCCTCAAACGAGTCCATGTCCGATATGTCCCTGTCGGTTATAAGACCCAGACCGAAGCAGTTTTCGCGCTTGTATACCGAGTATTTGCTTGTCGAGCTGACTGCCTTTTCGCTTTCGAGCTTCATACCCATTATCTTGTATTTCACGCTGAACAGCGCATCCGTGAACTCCGTTCCGCCGTGTGAGCCGACCTCCATCCAGTAGGACGAGTATCCCAGCTTTTTCATCGCGTACATATATCCCCTGTCTGTGAGCGATGTGTAGTGCGCAAGTGAACGGTAGCCCATCGCGCCGAGGTCATTCACATCAAACAGCTTCTGCGTAGTCTTGACCCTGTAAAACCCATCATCGTCAATAAGCCCGTCAAGCGCGTAAGCCTCGCGAGTCTGCCTTGCCTTTTCAATGTTGTACTCGCCCGAGCCTGCAACATACATTCGCAGAGCCGATACCGACTGCGCCGCAACAAAGCAGCATAAAAGCACGCCGAAAACCCTCTTTGCCAGATAGCCCTTTTTGTACATCGCAAACACGAACCCGAAGCTCACAACGAGAATGAAGAAAACCTTTATCTCCAAGCCCAGATACTTGTCATCGCTCCACAGCGCGCGCGAGTATTTCCCGATAGTCTCCTCGTTCCGCCTCATAACTACGTTGAGCAGCAGCGATGCACAAACAAACACCAGCGAGCATACCACAGGCACAACAAACCGCGCCGCGCCCGACTTTTTCACCTTGTCCTGCGCGATGTGAACGCTGTCATCCTGCAAAAACTGCGCGCTGCAAACAAGCATCACAAATATCGTCATAAACGCAAACCTGCACGGGAAAGACATATAGCTGCCCGTGTGCCACATAAGGTTCACAGGCTCGACCGCCATCGGTATCAGCAGCAGCACCAGCATTATCAGCATCGTGCCGTTTTTGCGCGTCCTCTCGCGCTTGTCAGCAATGCACCCAAAGCATATCACTATCGCCACCGCGCTGTAAAGCAGCAAAGGCAGCACCGACTGAAATTCACCGATAAAGCTCGTTGTCCGCAGATTTTCCGTCACCGAAGTAGTTCGTCCGCTGACAAAATACTGCAAAAGGCTCGGCAGCCATACCAACGCCGTCAGCAGCAGCGAAATAAGGCTCCCCGCAACGAACAGAAAACCCGCCTGCTTGTATTCACCCATCTTCGAGCGCACACATATAAGCGCAAAAAACAGTATACAAAACAGCGCAACCATGTAGCAGATGTAGTAATTCACCACCGCCATCGCACTGAGCGTCACAACATACATCACCGGCTTGTTTTTCGTGACAAGATAGTATATCCCCATCATAAGCAGCGGGAAAACATACATCACATCAAGCCAGATGCTGTTCTGATAGTAAACCGCCGAGTATCCGCAAAAAGCGTAGCAAAGGCTCAGACACGCCGCAAACAGCGCAGGCAGCTTTTTCATGCACCGCCTGAAAAACAGCATCGCCGTAAGCCCTGCCGCCATCAGCTTTATCATCGTCAGCACGTTCATAAACATCACAAGGTCCTGCTTTGGCACACAAAACGCCAGCAGGTTCAACGGGCTTGCCACAAAAAAGAAGATAACACCTATCATGCTCATGCCGCCCGCATTCTGCATATTCAGGAAAAGCCCCGTCTTACCGCCTATTATATCCTCAAGGTTTGCCGTCATCGGCACAACCTGCTGCGTCATATCGCACCACGCTATCGTGCCGCTGCCAAACGGGTAAAGCCCCATAGATGCGAACATCGCGCTCATAATTATCATTATGCAGATCGGCACCGCAACGATATATGCCGCCTCAATGCAAAGCTTTCTGGTCTTTTCGTTCATCGTTATCTTTCCTAACATCTGTATTTGCGTGCAGAATAGATGCACATACCTTTTCTGATTATACAACATTTCATACCGATTTGCAAGCATTTTGCGCCAATTTGCAGATAAGCCTCCCCCCTTGACAAAACGATAAATGCGTGCTACAATAATTCTAAGGAATAACACCCACGGGGAGTGGGGGTATAGGAGGAGCGTAATGGAAGCCGATAAATCAAATATAAGCAAGCTGCTCAAAACTGCCAAAGGGCAGATAGAAGGCATTTTGCGAATGATCGAGGAGGACAGATACTGCATCGACATCTCCAATCAGATAATGGCAACGCAGGCAGTGCTGAAAAAAGCGAACCTTGAAGTTTTGAGCGCGCATTGTAAAAGCTGTGTCGCAGGCGCAAGCACCCCCGCGCAGAAGGAAGAAAAGGTAGACGAGATCATCGCACTGCTTTCAAAGCTCGCAAAATAGCGATTTTATGTGGTTATCCGCATTTAGAAAGGTCATAATATTTTTATGAAGCAACGATTTGATGTCACAGGCATGACCTGCTCGGCGTGCAGCGCAAGGGTCGAAAAGTCCGTAAAAGCGCTTGACGGCGTGCAAAACGTGCAGGTCAACCTGCTCACCAACAGTATGAATGCCGAATATGACGAAAGCATACTCACCGCACAGCAGATAATCTCTGCCGTCACACAAGCAGGCTACGGCGCAGCCGTCAAGGGCGAAAGCTCGCAAAAGTCCGAAAAAGCCTCCCCCACAGCCGCCGCCGAAAAAGCCCGTAAGCAGATGAGATCGCGCACCATCTGGTCATTCGTGTTTCTCATACCGCTTATGTATGTGTCAATGGGCCATATGATAGGCATGCCGCTGCCGCCCTTCCTCTGCGGCGAAAAAAACGCCGTAAGCTTCGCATTTGCGCAGTTTCTGCTGTCGCTGCCCGTGGCGTATATAAACATCGGCTACTACACGCGCGGCTGGAGTAATCTCCTGCGCCGTTCACCAAATATGGATTCTCTCATCGCAGTCGGCTCAACAGCATCACTTGTCTACGGCATTTTCGGCATTTTCCGAATGGCATCTGGCATCGCAAACGGCGATCTTGAGCTTGTCCGCACCTACCTGCACGATCTTTACTTTGAGTCCGCCGTGATGATCCTCGCACTTGTCAACCTCGGCAAGTACCTCGAGGCAAAGTCAAAAAGCAAAACAGGCGAGGCTATCACAGGCCTGATGGATCTCTCCCCTGAAACAGCCACCGTCGAGCGTGACGGCAAAACGCTCACCATCCCTGCCGACGAGCTTGAAAAGGGCGACATCGTCATCGTCAAAGCAGGCGAAAGTATTCCCTGCGACGGCGTGATAACCCACGGCAGCGCATCCGTTGACCAGTCTGCAATAACAGGCGAACCCGTCCCCGCAGAAAAAACTGTCGGCGATAAGGTCATCAGCGCAACGATAAGCAGAAGCGGTCTTATCAAGCTGCGCGCCACACAGGTCGGCAGCGATACCACCCTTTCAAAGATCATCGCGCTCGTTGACGAAGCATCAAGCTCCAAAGCACCTATCGCCCGAGCCGCCGATAAGATCGCAGGCGTGTTCGTCCCGATAGTGATGCTCATCGCCCTCGCAACAGCTGCTATCTGGCTGCTTGTCGGCGCAGGTGCCGAGTTTGCGCTCTCCTGCGCTATCTGCGTCCTCGTCATCTCCTGTCCCTGCGCATTGGGACTTGCGACCCCCGTTGCCATTATGGTCGGCACAGGCAAGGGTGCCGAGAACGGTATCCTTATAAAATCGGGCGAAGCGCTTGAAAACCTCCACCGTGCCGATACTATCGTGCTTGACAAAACAGGAACCGTCACTACGGGCAGACCGTTTGTTAACGATGTCCTCCCGCTCGGTGCAGACAAGGGCGAGCTTTTGCGCACCGCCCTCGCACTCGAATCGGGCAGCGAGCACGTCCTCGCAAGAGCCGTCTGCGACTTTTGTAAAGACATCACTCCGCCGCAAACGAGCGATTTCAAGACCTTCGCAGGACTCGGCGTAAGCGCCGTCATCAGCGGCAGGACCTGCTATGCAGGCAGCGAAAGATTCCTGCGCTCGCAAAACGTGTGGCAGCAAACCGACAAGGTAGAGCAGATACTTGAAAAATACCCCTCTGCCCTCTGGTTTGCAGATACCGAAAAGCTCCTTGGCGCAATAGCCGTCACCGATACCTTAAAGCCCGACAGCACCGCCGCAGTCGCCGAGCTTAAAAAGCGCGGCATACAGGTCGTTCTGCTCACGGGCGACAATAAAGCGGCAGCCGAAAGTGTCGGCGCACAGATAGGCGCAGATAACGTCATCGCGCAGGTAATGCCCGATGAAAAGGATAACGCCGTTGCCGTCCTTCAGTCGCAGGGCAAACTTGTCGCAATGGTCGGCGACGGTATCAACGATGCACCCGCCCTCGCGCGTGCCGATGTCGGCATAGCTATCGGCGCAGGTACAGATATCGCTATCGACAGCGCTGATGCCGTCCTTATGAACTCCTCTCTCTCCGATGTCGTCACCGCCATAGACCTCAGCCGCGCCGTTATCCGCAACATCAAGCAAAATCTCTTCTGGGCGCTTTTCTATAATGCCTGCGCTATCCCCCTTGCCGCAGGTGCCTTCTACCGCGCATTCGGGCTAAAGCTCAGCCCGATGATAGGCGCAGCCGCGATGAGCCTGAGCAGCATCTTCGTTGTCACCAACGCCCTTCGCCTGCGCCGCTTCAGACCGTCAAAGCTTTCAGCCAAAGCACAAACGGCTGAAAATACAATACCACACATTACGGAGGAAAAAACTATGAAAAACTACACAATGACTATCAAAGGCATGATGTGCCAGCACTGCGTCGCACACGTTAAAAAAGCTATCGAGGGACTCGGTGCACAGGCAGATGTTGACCTTGATAAAGGACAGGCTCTCATCAAAGCAGACGACAGCATCACCGCAGATGCCCTGAAACAAGCCGTTACCGATGCAGGCTACGAAGTCACCGACCTGCAATAATACCATAACCGAAAGGACATACTATGACAGAATGGGAAAAAGCGCAGGCAGGCTATCTCTACGATGCCAATTATGATACATCTCTGCTCGAAAAGCGCAACGCCTGCAACGACCTGTGCTTTGAGTACAACCACCTCAAGCCAAGCGATGCCGCCGCCAAAGCCGCCCTCCTGCACAGGATAATAGGCAAGGTCAAGGGCAGCGCCATAGTAACCGCACCCTTTTACTGCGACTACGGCGTAAACATCACACTCGGCGAGAGCTTCTACTCCAACTATAACCTCGTGCTGCTTGACGGCGCACCCATAACCTTCGGCGATAACGTCTTCATCGCCCCCAACTGCGTTTTCACTACCGCAGCACACCCCATAGATACCGCGCAGCGCAACGCAGGTCTTGAGGTCGCCCTGCCGATCACCGTAGGCGATAACGTCTGGTTCGGCGCAAACGTCACCGTCCTTCCGGGCGTTACCATCGGTTCGGATACCGTCATCGGCGCAGGCAGCGTTGTCACAAAGGATATCCCAAGCGGCGTAGTAGCCGTGGGCAGCCCCTGCCGCGTGCTTCGCCCCATCACCGATGCAGATAAACACAAGTACCCCATTTTCAGCGAGGAGATAAAATGAACATAATCAGAAAAAAATTTACCTTTTACGGCAGCGTCCAGGGCGTAGGATTCCGATACCGCGCCTACTATTGCGCGCGCGCGAACAACGTCACAGGCTGGGTGAGAAACAACTTTGACGGCAGCGTTGAACTCGAAGCCGAGGGCGATACTGATGATATCGACAATATGCTCGTTGCTATATTAAGAGGGCGCTTTATCCGCGTTGAGGATTATACCTGCGAGACTATCCCCCTCCAGAACAGCATCACCTTTGATATAATCAGATAAAAATCAAAACCACCCGTTAAACAGGTGGTTTTCTCTTTACATATCTTCAATTATATACGGCAGCTGCACAGTAAAGCAAACGCCCGTAGGTGCGGTGTTTTCCACCCACACACTACCGTTGCACAGCTCAACTACCCTCTGCACCAGCGCAAGTCCCAGACCGTTTCCGTCCGTTGACCTTGAATGATCGCCCTGATAGAACTTCTCAAATATCTTCGTGCGCTTTTCATCGGGTATGCACGGACCGTCATCGGATATCTTCACCACGATGCACTGCTCGCTTCGGTAAAGCTTAACGCCGATATTTCCGCCGACGCCGGTGAACTTGATAGCGTTGTTGATGATATTCTGCCATATCTGCGCCATAAGCTCCTCGTTGCCGATGTATGTTATCTCCTCAAGATCAACGTCAAGCTCGATATCCTTCTTTGACCATTCAGGCTCAAGCATAACGATTATCTTTCTTATCTGCTCATCAAGCAGGAACTTCGATTTCTTACCGATAGTTTTCTGATTTTCCAGCTTCGTCAGCTTGAGGATATTCGTAGAAAGCTTTGTCAGACGCGATGTCTCGTCAATAATGACCTGTGTGTACTCTTTCCTGTCCTCCTCCGAGATATTCTCGTCCTGCAAAAGCTTTGCAAAGCCCTGAATAGATGCCAGCGGCGTCTTGAACTCGTGCGAAACACTTGAGATAAAGTCGCCTCGCAGCGTCTCTATCTCCGAAAGCTGTACCGCCATCTTGTTAAAGTTGTTAGCCAGCATACCGTATTCAATATCATCGGGCACGCGCACACGCACCTTAAAGTTGCCCCTCGCGACTTCCGATGTCGCACGGCTTATCTCGTGCAGCGGCTTTAGTATCGTCCTTCCGACAAACACCGTGATTATCGTACCTATCACGATGCAGCCGATGAACGACAGGATAATTACAAAGTTGACTATCCAGTACAGACTGTCATTTGAAAAGCTCTCTATAAGATAGTATTGATCCTGTATCTTTATGACCATCGTTGCCTTGGGTATCACGCCCGAAGCAGTAATGCAGTAACCCTTCTTCTGAATGTCCTCATAGCCGTCCGAAACTCTCTTGTTCGTGCTTTTCAGCTGCGAGTATGTAAAGCTGGAGTTTGTTACCAGCGAAACTGTCCTCTCCGGCGTTATGTCCTTGACAGTCTCATTCAGCGTGTTTATCGAGACCGCCATTTCCGCCAGCTGCTCCTTTGCGTTATTTCGCATTATCGGTGAAAAAATTACCAGCAGCAGCGAGATAGAAACAGTCGCCGAAATAAGCATGACCATAAAGAACATAAACGAAAGCTTAAATTGCAGGGTGGTTTTCATCTGATGCCTTCCCTTCCGCACCGCTTACAGCTTGACAGCCTTGTATCCAAGACCTCTTACCGTCACAATGCTGAAATCCTTGCATTCGCCGTATCTTTCACGCAAACGCTTTATATGAACATCGACCGTTCTCTCATCGACTTCCTTCTCCATGCCCCAAAGCTCGTCAAGCAGCTGACGTCGGGTGAATATCTTGTTTGGATAAGAAAGCAGCTTGAACAGCAGCATAAACTCTTTTGAGGGTATCGTCTCCGCGCCCTTGCCGATATTGACCGTCTGCGCATCATAATCAAGAATGCTGTTTCCAATGACAAGCGAATGCTCCGAAGCCATCTTTGAACGCCTCAGAAGCGCACCCACGCGCAACACCATCTCGTTTATGTCAATAGGCTTTACCATGTAGTCATCAGTGCCCGCAATAAAGCCCTCCTGCTTGTCCTCAAACGTCTCCTTTGCCGTTACCATAAGTATCGGCAGATCGTACTTTGCCCGCCGCAGCTGCCTCGTAAGCTCGTAGCCGTCCATATTGGGCATCATAACGTCCGAAATAATAAGATCAATGTTCGTCTTTTCCATAACGTCAAGCGCCTCAACACCGTCATTCGCCGTGTGGCACGAGTATCCGTGCTGCTTGAGCGCCGCGCTCATCAGTTTGCGCAGGCTGGCATCGTCCTCAACAACAAGAATCTGAAACATTCCCCCACATCCTTTCCGCTGCGTAAATGTCAAAAATATCAACTTCCCCAAGTTAGAATACATTTTACAGCAAAATTATGAACTTGTGATTAAATTTTCCTCTCAAATGCTGTTTTCACCCCATTCTTGTGCAAACTATACAACAATCACACCGAAAACGTTTGAGAAGTTTGGTGCTTTTGCGGGCTAAAACTTTTGGGCACCCTCCCGATAATTCATATTCAATTCACACAGGGCTGTTATTATGTATACAACAACAAGAGAGAAGCCTCTCAAATGACTTTTGACATTGAGTTAAATCTAAAGTCCGTTATATTTACCGCGATCCCCCAAGTCGCCATAACACGATTTCAGGTTTGACTGAATGTCAAAAAAATCCCTTTCATAATTCCATAAAGAATTAAAGCTCATTCCCCAAGAATGAGTTTTAATTTTGTCTTAGCGCAGACGGCGCTTGTCCGTCGCATATCGGATTGAGATGACTATCACTTTTGAGTCGCTCCGGGCTATCAAAAGTGATAATCCGAAGTACCCATACACTGATTTTGCTCGTTAAAACGAGCATTTTTATTATACGGAGATACAAAATGAACAAGGATATCGAAAAAAGATTTATAGAAACCTTTATAGTTAATAACAAAAAGGACAGACTGCTTTTTGAACTCAGCACAAACAAGCGCCGCAGCGGCATAGCACGCTTTAGCCACGATGCGCAAGATCTTATAAAACCTGAGAGAATACTATATCGCGGCACAGATTTGTTTAGCGATAGAATAATAAGCATAGCAGAAAAGCAGGGCGTACAAGGTATGTGCTGCATCATCGCATACAATCAGGATATCGACACAAAGACCTGCGGACTGAACGAGGCACTTGATGTCGTACTAGGCAACGGTATGCCGGCAATAATAATTTGCGATAAGCTGGTCATTATTGAAACAGAGCAGTGCTTTGGCACGCCGATGCGCTATATTTTACGCTGATCAAGAGGAGTGACAACTATGAACGGTTTTCCCGAATTTATGAAAAGCCCCGCAAACCTTATCCCCGCCTCGCAGCAGAACACACCCGACATCGAGGGGTACTACTACACCGCCGCAGACGGCAGCCAGATGGCATTCTGGGAGTATAAAGCAGACCGCGTGTCCAAGGAGCATACCCACGACTATGACGAGTATATGGTGGTCGTGCAGGGAGAGTACACCGTCACCATCAACGGCGAGGAAACCGTCCTGCACGCAGGGGACGAGCTGTTCATACCAAAGGGCGCGCTCCAGGGCGGCAGAGTCAAAGCAGGTACGCGCTCTATCCACGCATTCGGAGGAACGAGAGTAAAATGATATCTATCAAAACCTACACCGAGCAAATGAAGCCGCAGCTTTTCGAGCTTACAGACAACTGCTTCCGTCAGTGCGCAAAACAGTTTGACCCAAACGGCAGACATTCCTTTTATAATGATATAGTCCATAATTTTGTACAGTTCTGGTGCGCGTTTGACGGCGATACTATGATAGGCACATCAGCGCTCAAAAGCCTCACCGATACAAAGTGCGAGCTTAAAGCGCTCTACCTCGATGAAAAATACCACGGCAAAGGGCTCGGCAGCACACTCGCCCAAACCGCCATAGACTTCGCCCGCCGGCAAGGCTTCACCGAAATATACCTCGACTGTATGTCCACATCGACCGCCGCAGTAAAGCTCTACGAAAAACTCGGATTTCATAAAACCAAGCGCTACAACAAAAATTATTTTGCAGATATTTTTATGAAAATGTCCCTTAAAGCGCCGCAAACCCTTTAGCGATGGGATTTTGACAGTCCAAAAAATTTCTCAAAAAAATTTTGGAAAACCCCCGAAAATTCATATTCAATTCACACAGGGCTGTTATTATATAGATGTCAAAGGGAGAGAGAACTCCCCAAGACCTCAACAAAGTATAGTTTCTTTCGGGCAACCCCAATAACAGTCCGAAGATGATTCGAGATATATTTAAATTTCCCTTTCATAATTCCAATGATTAAATACTTACTTCTTTAGGGAGTGGGTATTTAATCATTTTTACGGCCATTTTTCAAAAAAACAAAGAGGTAAGAGCATATCTTACCTCTTTTTTCTTTAGCTGATAGCATACTTTCTGCTGTATTCCTCAAGCCTCTCCTCGTAGGTCTTCGTGCCGTTCTTGTGGAGCTTCTCAAGGTACTCGTGCTTTTTGAGGGTCGAGTATTCCTCCCTGCTCGCCAGCAGATATACCGCAATGTTCGAGCAGTGATCGGATATCCTCTCCACGTTTGTGAGTATGTCAATAAAGTGTACACCCACATCTACCTTGCAAACGCCCGATTTAGCGCGGTTTATGTGGATAGACTTCAGATCCTCGACTATCCTGTCCACGACCTCCTCAAGCGGCTCGACCTGGATCATATCCTCGATCTCCATACTCTGCGTAGCCTTTATCGCCAGCGAGATTATCTCCTCTATCGCCGCAAAAGTGATCTTCAGCTCGCGCCTTGCGTCCTTTGAGAACGAAGCCTCCGCATCGTACATATTTTCAGCCGTTTCCAGAATGTTTATCGTGTAATCGCCTATCCTCTCATATTCTGAGATAAGGTGGAAATACGCCGTCACCCTGCGCGATTCGTCCTCGTTCAGATTGCAGTCGTTGAGCTTGATAAGATACTGTCCGACTCTGTCCTCCAGCCTGTCGATAGTTTCCTCGCGCTCCCTGATGTTCTCCGCAAGCTTTGGGTCGAAATCATCAATGTTGTCATACAGCTCAACAACAGCCTTGAAGTTCTTCTGCGCCTGAATACCCATCGAAACCACAGCCTCGCTCGTCTGCGCAATAGCCACATTCGGCGTTACAAGGAACCTCTCGTCCAGAGTGTCCTCCTCCAGCTCGTCCTCGTCCTCACCGGGCTTGTCTCTTACCGTCAGGCAGGCAAGCTTTTCAAGCGCACCCGCAAACGGTATAAATATGCAGGTGACCACAATGTTGAATATCGTGTGGAAGTTGGCGATGTCGCCCGTAGTGAATTCCTTGCTCCAGAACGACCAGCCTATCACCGCCTGATAGGTGTAAATACCAATAAGGAACAGTATCGTTCCGATAAGATTGAAGTAAAAGTGCAAAAGACCTGCGCGCTTTGCGTTTTTCGACGAGTTAAGGCTCGACAGGAGCGGCGTAACGCAGGTGCCGATGTTCGTACCCATAATTATCGGGAAAGCCGAAGCGAACACGATAGCTCCCGAGCCCGATATCGCCTGCAAAATACCGACAGCCGCCGCACTCGACTGCGTGCAGACGGTGATGACCGCACCCGCAAGCACACCAAGCAGAGGGTTTTGCAGTACCTCGAATATCTTCTTGAAAACATCAAGCTCCGCCAAAGGCTCGACCGCCGTCCTCATCGTGTTCATACCCGTAAACAGTATCGCCACGCCCATAAGTATGAACCCAATGTTCTTCTTGCGGTTCCTCTTTGAGAACATGATAAGTATGATGCCCGCAATAGCCAGCATCGCCGAAAAATTAGTCGGCTTAATAAGGTCTATAAGAAAATTGCCGTTCTTTGAACCCTCCAGCTTTGCAAGCCGCAGTATCTGCGCCGTCATCGTCGTACCGATGTTTGCGCCCATAATAATTCCGACCGCACCGCGCAGCTTTAAAATGCCCGCGTTTACCAGACCGATAACTATGACCGTCGTAGCCGTTGACGACTGTACAGCCGCAGTGACCACAGCGCCGAAGAAAATACTTGTAAAAATATTTCCCGACATCTTTGCAAGCACCTTTTCAAGCAAGCCGCCCGATGCCTTTTCAAGTCCGCTGCTGAGCGTGTTCATGCCGAACATAAAGAACGCCAGACCGCCGATAGCAACTAAAATGTTAAATACACTCAAAACTTATTTCCCCTTTTACTTCCTAAACCCTTTACTTTTGCTCAAACTTTTCCCTTACCAGCTTGTAAATCTCGCTAAATCCAACTATATCCGAACCCGAATGCGCCGTGAGCTGATGTTCTTTCCCATCTGCCTCAAACACAGTCACGGAATATGACGGCATATCAGCACCGCCGCGTTCTATCACGTCTGCCTTGCCGTCTTTCACCATTTTGGCGTACTCTTTGACCTTTTCAAGCTCCTCGCCCTCAAGCTTCTTTTCCTCGCCGTTTTTGTCATTTACGACCCTGCCGTCACCATACACGGTATAGCTTGCCTTGCCTGCCTCAAACTGCTCCTTTGTCATATCGCCGCCCGGCTGATAGTTAAGCGTGAGCAGCTTTCCGTCCGAAACGACTTTGATATCCGTCGCCTTGGTCTGCTTTGACGAATCGCTGCGCGACGAGCTTTCCGAGCAAGCCGCAAAGCACATCACAGCTGCAAGCATAACGACCATAATAGCCAGAATCTTTTTCATATCAGCAGCCTCCTTGTTCACTTGACCGCGAATTTGCCCGAAACTATCGCGTAATTCTCCTCAAACCCGTCTATCATGCACTTTTCCATAGCCGACAGCGTGTTTGAATTTATCGTCTTATCGAAAGCCCCGACCGTGATGTTGTAATTCAGGTCGCCGCCCTCGAATTTTGTTTCTATCTTCTTATCGAGAATATCCTGCGCGTACTTTTTCAGCGTCTGCAATTCGCTCCCCGATATTTTCTGCTCCTCGCCCGTCTTTTCATTGACCGTGCGCCCCGAGTAGTACACCGTGAACTCCTCTGCCGCCTGCTGCCGCTGCTCCTTGGACATCTGCTTGTCGCTCGGCTCGCGCTTGAAGGTCAGCATCTTCTGCTCGTCCTCGCTCTGCGTGGTCGTAGTGTACTGCGTCTGCGTGCCCGTGGGCATCGTAAACTCAGGCTTGCCTGATGAACTGTCGCCGCACGATGCAAGGCATACCGCCGCAAGCATCAGCGTGATAAAACCAAGTCTTTTCATTACCATACCCCCGATTCACAAAAAACAAGCCAAAGCCCCAAAACAGCTTTGTTTCAAGACTTCGGCCCGCACTATTACTTTTTCCCTGCCACAGTCAGCCTGTTGAGAGCGCGCTTGAGCTTTTTCTCCGCCCTGTCAAACTCCTTCTGGCTCTCGTGGCGTTTCATTCTTTCCTCTGCATTCTGCTTTGAACGCTGTGCCCTTGCAACATCTATCTCGTCAGCCCACTCGATAGCGTTAGTCACCACCACAACGTCCTCGGGTGATACCTTGATAAGCCCGCCCGAGATCGCAGCCTCCTTGAGAGTACCGTCTATCTCTATCTTGAACGGCGCAGAAACCAGATTAGCCACATACGGCACATGACCGTGGAGGATACCCACGTTGCCCGATGTGGTCTTTGCGATTATTTGCGTAGTCGTACCCTCGAAAAAAGTCTTTTCGGGAGTGATTATCTTTAAGTTGTACGCAGTCATTTAAAAAGCACCTTCCGTGTTATCTATCCATAAATGCTTATTCTTCAGCGTTCTTCTTAGCCTTCTCCACAGCCTCGTCAATAGTTCCTACGAAAAGGAAGGCAGACTCCGGCAGATCATCATGCTTGCCCTCGATTATCTCCTTGAAGCCTCTGATAGTTTCCTTCAGCGGAACATACTTGCCCTGATAGCCTGTAAACTGTTCAGCCACAAAGAACGGCTGTGAGAGGAATCTCTGAATCTTTCTTGCACGCGAAACCGTCAGCTTATCCTCGTCAGAAAGCTCGTCCATACCCATTATAGCGATAATATCCTGAAGCTCAACATATCTTTGCAGTATAGACTGTACCTTTCTTGCGACCTGATAATGCTCGTTACCGACGATCTCAGGCGTAAGTATCCTCGATGTAGACTCCAGCGGATCGACCGCAGGGAAAATACCCAGCGAAGCGATAGTTCTTGAAAGCACCGTCGTCGCATCAAGGTGCGCGAATGTCGTCGCAGGTGCAGGGTCAGTCAGGTCGTCCGCAGGCACATAGACTGCCTGTACAGAAGTGATAGAGCCCTTGTTTGTAGAAGTAATTCTCTCCTGGAGCTGTCCCATTTCCGTAGCCAGCGTCGGCTGGTAACCAACCGCTGAAGGCATGCGTCCCAGCAGCGCGGAAACCTCCGAGCCTGCCTGAGTAAATCTGAAAATGTTGTCTATGAACAAAAGCACGTCCTGACCTTCAACATCACGGAAATACTCCGCCATAGTCAGACCTGAAAGACCTACTCTCATTCTCGCTCCGGGCGGTTCGTTCATCTGACCGTAAACAAGCACCGTCTTGTCAAGAACTCCCGACTGCTTCATTTCATAGTACAGATCGTTGCCCTCTCTTGTCCTCTCACCAACGCCCGTAAATACCGATATACCGCCGTGCTGGTTGGCAACGTTGTTGATAAGCTCCTGTATAAGCACCGTCTTTCCAACGCCCGCGCCGCCGAAAAGACCGATCTTACCGCCCTTTAGGTAAGGCGCGATAAGGTCAATTACCTTAATGCCCGTTTCAAGTATCTCGTTTGAAGCCGTCTGCTCCTCGTATGACGGAGGATCGCGGTGTATCTCCCATCTCTCCTTGGTTTCGGGCGCAGGCATATTGTCAACAGGCTCGCCCAGCAGATTGAACATTCTCGAAAGCGTCTGCGGACCAACAGGAACGCTGATAGCCCTTCCCGTGTCCACAGCCTGTGTGCCTCTCACAAGTCCGTCAGTCGAACTCATCGCGATACATCTTACAACGTCATCGCCGATGTGCTGAGCGACCTCAACAGTCAGCTTTGTGCCGCTGTTGTCGATCTCTATCGCGTTAAGAAGATTAGGTAAACGGTCCTTTTCAAATCGGATATCCACAACGGCACCGACTATCTGAACGACCGTTCCTATATTTTTGCCTTCCATTCATTTACCGCCTTTCAAAACGTTTTATTAAAAGCAAGGGATATTCCCTGCGGTCATTTTTTCTTGAACTTTTTTATGCACCAATAAACAAAGGTAAGCACGAAATAAAAGACTATCGGGATAACAATGCCCCACTTGACCGTGAACTCATAGCCCTTGCCGAGTATGAATTTCTCAAACAGCCAGACTATAACATCAAAGCTTGCGACGAACACCGCAATACCTATCAGCCACAGCACTATTTTCTTTCCAAGATCCTTCATATTCACACCACCATCAACAAAGCTTAATCGCTGTCATTGAGCGTAGCCGAGCTTATCTCTGTCAGTTCCTGAGTTATCTGCGCCTGTCTTGCGCGGTTGTACATCAGCGAGAGATTGCCTATCATCTCGTCCGCGTTGTCCGATGCCGATTCCATAGCTGTACGCCTTGCCGCCTGCTCCGATGCGAACGAGTCCACGATAGCCGAGTACAAAAGTCCGCACAGATACGTCGGTATCATGCCCTCAAAGACCTCCTCGGGCGATGGGTCGTATATCGGTGTCGCGTGGCGCGTATCCGCCCACGATGTCAGATTTTCCACAGGCAGTATCGCCATCTCGCACGGCTCCTGCGTAAGCGCCGAAACAAACGTCGTGTATATCAGATCAACGCTGTCGAATTCACCCTTTTTAAAGCGAGCCGCAACGTCCTCGGCAATGTCCATCGCGCCGTACATACTCATGCCCTCGGCTATCTCGCTGAACGAGTCCGTCACGTTGTAATCGCGCTTTGAGAAATACTCCACAGCCTTTTTGCCGATAGCCATAATGCTGATCTCGCGTCCTTTTTCTTTAAGGGCTTCAGCCTTTGCAGCCGCCTTTTTGAGAACATTCACATTAAAGCCGCCCGCAAGACCTCTGTCACCGGCAATAACTATCATCAGCGTCTTTTTCTTTTCGACCTTCGCAGTAAAAACAGATGTAAAATTGCTGTCCTTTGATATATCGCACATCGCGTTGAACAGCGTCTCAAAGAACGGCTGCACCGCGATAGCTCTTTCCTTTGCGCGCCTCATCTTCGATGAAGCCACAAGCTGCATAGCCTTGGTTATCTGCTTGGTGCTTTCAACGCTCTTGATGCGCCTTTTTACATCCTTCATATTGGCAGTAGCCATATGTCATTGCTCCTTACCTTGATTTAAGGAATTTCTCCGTATAGCCCTTCAGAACTTCCTTGATAGCCTGCTCGTTCTCCTTGGTCAGTTCCTTTGTCTGCGTTATCGAGGAATAAATGTCAGGGTGACTTTCCTCTATCTCTTTGAGCAGGTCTGTCTCAAACTCTCTTATGTCCGCCACAGGTATATCCTTGAGGTAGTTGTTTACCACCGCATATATCATGATCACCTGTTTTTCAACGTCCATCGGCGAGTTCTTGCTCTGCTTGAGGACCTCCACGATCCTCTCGCCCTGTGCAAGTCTGTCCTTGGTATCCTGGTCAAGATCCGAGCCGAACTGCGAGAAGCTCTGCAGCTCTCTGTACTGCGAGTACAGCAGCTTCAGCGGACCCGAGACCTTTTTCATAGCCTTTATCTGCGCACTTCCGCCGACACGCGATACCGAGATGCCCGGGTTTACCGCAGGTCTTACACCCGAGAAGAACAGCTCTGTCTCCAGGAATATCTGCCCGTCCGTGATAGATATAACGTTAGTCGGTATGTACGCCGAAACGTCACCCGCCTGCGTTTCTATGATAGGCAGCGCAGTTATCGAGCCGCCGCCGTTTTCTTTGTTAAGGCAGCACGCTCTTTCAAGCAGTCTTGAATGCAGATAGAAAACATCGCCCGGGTATGCCTCTCTGCCCGTAGGTCTTTTCAGCAGCAGCGACATCGTTCTGTAAGCCACCGCGTGCTTTGAGAGGTCATCATAAACGCACAGTACATCTTTTCCCTGCAGCATAAAGTATTCAGCCATCGCAACGCCCGCATACGGCGCAATATACTGCAAAGGCGCCATCTCCGAAGCCGTAGCCGATACCACAACGCAGTAGTCCATCGCGCCCGCCTTGGTCAGCGTGTCCACCACGTTAGCCACCGTCGAGCGCTTCTGCCCGATAGCGACATATATACAAATAACATCTTTGCCCTTCTGGTTGATTATAGTGTCCAGCGCGATAGTCGTCTTACCCGTCTGTCTGTCGCCGATGATAAGCTCACGCTGACCTCTGCCGATAGGTATCATCGAGTCGATAGCCTTGATACCCGTCTGAAGCGGCCTGTTTACCGACTGCCTTGTGATTATTCCGAAAGCAGGGCTTTCCACAGGTCTGTACTCGTCCGTAAGAATACTTCCCTTTCCGTCGATAGGCGCACCCAGCGCGTTCACAACTCTGCCCAGCATAGCGTCGCCCACAGGCACAGAAACTATCTTGCCCGTTCTCTTGACACTTGAGCCCTCCGTAATGCCTTCCTCCGAGCCCAGAAGCACGCAGCCGACAAAATCCTGCTCAAGATTCATCGCCATACCGTATGTACCGTTGCAGAATTCAAGCAGCTCGCCCGACATACATTTTTCGATGCCGTGAACTCTTGAAATACCGTCACCGACCGTGCAAACCGCGCCGACATCGTCAAGAACGAGCTTTGAACGGTAGTCCTTTATCTGCTGTTTTATCAAACCTGTAATTTCGTCAGGACGTAATTTCATAACATAGACCTAACCTTTCAATTAAATTGCATAGCTCACGGCGCATCATAAGATAGCGCTGTCTATCTGAGCCTTAATCTTGTCAAGCTTGGTTTTCACGCTCGAGTCTATCTGCGTGTTGCCATAGCGCAGCACGATACCGCCGAGAATGGACTTGTCCAGCTTTTCGTGAAGTATCACGCTCTTGCCTGATACCTTTTCCAGCTTGTCCGTAAGCTTTTGCCTGAGCGCCGCGGTCATCGGCACAGTAGTCGTCGCCGTGACCTCAAGAATGTTCTTTTTATCGTAGTACATCTGCTTGAAAAGCTGCATTATCGCAGGCAGGGACTTTATCCTGCCCTTTTGCGTCACCACGCACAGAAAATCAAGCACCATATCGCTTATCTTCCCTGCAAAAACGCCCTGCAGCGCCTTTTGCTTGTCATCAAACGGGATAAGCGGCGAATACAGCAGCTCCACGAACTCACCGTTTTCACCGTCAAAAACGATATCGCACACCGCCGAAAGCTCCTCGTAAGTGCTCTCAAGCGTTCCCTGCTCCTCACACAGCTCAAAAAGCGCCGTGCCGTAAACATTTTCAACGCTGTTAGCCATTACACTTCACCCACATTGTCAATGAATTTCTCAATGAGCTTTTCATTATCCTCGCTGGTCAGATCCTTTTCAACAACAGCCGCAGCCGCCGAGAATGCTATCTGCGAGATCTCGTCCTTTATAGCGTTGACCGCGATCTTCTTTTCGCGTTCTATCTCGTTTTCCGCGTTAGTGCGTATGCCCTTTGCCTCAACTCTCGCCTCGTCGATGATCTCATCAGCGCGCGCCTGCGCCTTTTTGGTAGCATCTCTGATTATTTCAGCGCTCTCCTGCTTAGCCTGACCTATCTTTTCGTTGTAGTCAGCCTCAAGCTTCTGAGCATTTTTCTCTGCTTCCTCGGCTCTGTCGTAGGAGTCCTGAATTTCCTTCTGCCTTTCGTCCACGACCTTATTGACCTTATCGAAAAGAAAATGCTTGAGAACAAGAAACAGTATCAGCGTGTTGAGCAAAGTCGCGATTATAGTTGTCAGGTCTATGGACATAAACTCCGTTATATCGCCTGATGCAAAAATCATTAACTTTACCTCCGTTCCCTTGCCGTAACGGCAAAGCTGTTTTCCTTATCAGAGCTTGCCGATAAAGGGATTTGCGAACATAAGGATAAGCGCTACAACGAAAGCGTAAATACCCGTTGACTCCGCCATAGCAACACCGATGAACATCGTTCTTGTGCAGTCGCCCTTAGCCTCGGGCTGTCTTGCGATAGCCTCGATAGTCTTGCCAACAGCGTAGCCCTCACCGATACCAGGACCGATACCTGCGATCATTGCAAGACCGGCGCCAACAGCCGAACATCCTAAAACTATTGCCTTTTCCAACATAACAAATCCTCCAGTATAAAAGTTTTATTGTTTACTATTTTCAAACCGCACCTGCGGGATAAAACATTATCAGCCTTCTTCGGCCGCCGCGCTGACGTTAACCATCGTCAGCATCGAGAAGATGTACGCCTGTATGCAGCCCGAGAACAAGTCAAAGTACACCGACAGCACCGCAGGTATGCCCACCTGGAACACGCTGAACCCGAAAGAACCCGCCGTAAAGCTGAGCCCCAACGCACTTGAAAGTGCCGCAAGCGCACCGTAAAGCAGACTTGTGATGACCATGCCGCCCGCAACGTTTCCGAACAGACGGAAAGCCATCGAAGCAGGCGTAGCTACCTCGCTGACCAGGTTCAGCGGCAGAATAAACGCCACAGGCTGTCCGAAGCTCTTTAAGTATCCGCCGAAACCGTTTGCCTTTATCTTGTGGAAGGTTATAAGCGCAAAGGTCATCAGCGCCCACGTTCCCGTAACATTGATGTCCGCCGTCATCGAGCGCAGACCTATCATGCTCACCAGCGCACCGAGCAGTGCAAACACCAGCAGCGTAGCTATATACGGCGCGTAGAACATCATCTTCGGACCCATGTTCTCCTTAACCAGCCCGTTGACGAACTTAACGAACATCTCCGCAACTATCTGTCTTTTCTTATCGGGTATCTTTTTCAGTCCCCGTGTCAGCCACAGGCACACAAAAAGCACCGCAACTATGATGATCCAGCCCGTCACCACCGTTTCGGTGATGCGGATAGGTCCTATCTCAAAGACGACCTTCGGACCCTGACCGATACCGTCCATTCAGTCACTACCTTTCCTTTTTATGAACAATTCCTTCACCGTCAGCACTATCCTTGGGAAGAACTGCGGCATCAGAATACCGATTACATTCAGATAATGCGTCAGCATCGCAAACGCACTCAACGCGAAAAGACCCGCATACCTCACGCCATAGCAGACCAGCATCACCCGTTTGCCTTTGACCTCATCAAGCTCCACAGCTCTTTCGCAGCACCGCGCAAGGTAAAAATAGCAAGCCGCCACATAACCGTAGCCGATGCAAAAACCCGCAAGCGTGGGAATATCAAATCCCCATATAAGCGTGACCGCCCAGCAGACGACAGACATCACCGCCATAGGCAGCAGCAAACTGCGTACAAGCTCGCCCAGCGGCGACTTTTCTTTAGTGCGCATACGCATCGCCCGTCCTTCCAAGAAATGCCGTCAGTCATCGTTAGAACTGTCCGTCAGCGGACATTCGCATTTCTAATAAGTATAGCATTTTTTCGCCCGCATTTAAAGTAGCCTGCAGTACTGTTAAGATTTATTTTACCATTCATTTACTTTTCGTCCACATAACCGCGGCAAAAAAAAGAACGGCTCATCGCCGTCCTTTTCGCCTCATCATCTAGTAACGTTGTCCACAACGTCTTTAGCCGTGCTTGCCGTGTCGTCAACGACTCTCTTTCCGCCGTCGATAACATCGTCAACAGTGCTTCCCACGCGCTCGGGGATAGTCCTTGAGGAGTCCTCGTACATACTGCTTTCAGACGAGTAGTAAGAACTGTCCGTCACAGCCGCCGAGCTGTCGGGGTTGGAGTCAACATTGTCCTTGCTTGCACAGCCCGTAAAAGCCGCACAGCACGCCGCAGCCGCCAGAACAAGCGTAAAAGTCTTTTTCATACGCGCTATCCTTTCAAGTTTTATTGCCAAATCAAATTGACTAAAACTATTATTGCACGCATTTTCAAAATTATTCACAAAAAAAACGGAAGCTGTGAAAGCCTCCGTTTTATCGCATTATTTAATACCAAGGAACTCAAAGTACTGCTTCTTTGGCATATTGTTCTCGTTGACCATAGCGTACTTCCTCTGCGCACCCGGCGAGAGAACATAGTAAACTCTGTATCCGCCCTTGCCGTCCGGCTCCCAGCCGAACTCCGGGATAGTACCTCTCGTACCCTTGTTTGAGATAGTCTTTTCAATACCCTTTTGCTTGAGGGTAAAGAATTTCAGCTCAATGTCCTCACCGTACGGAACAACGCATATCTTTATCCTGCCCTTATCGTTGTCCTGAATATCGTAAAGCACCAGCTTGTACTTGCCGTCGGGCGAGATAAGGTTCTCCTCCTTTGTCATCGCAACGAGCCTGTTCCACTGCGTCTCATCGTTGTAAAGCTTGAATACCTCCTCGTTATCGGGGAGCGACTGGTCAAGCACCGTAGTAACGCTCGATCCGCCGAAAAGCATACGCAGCACGAGGAAACCTACAAGTCCCAGCACATACAGCAGAAGATATATCGTGCCAAGTACCACCTTTGTCGTCTCGTGAACGCCCGAAGCAAAGAAGATGACCAGCGCCACCACAAACGGCGGAACGATAAGTATCCAGTTGCCCCAGTTGAACATTATCAGCGCAAACGTCACAGGCAGAAGCATCACGCTTACCAGCTTGGTGCAGAACTCTCGCCTTGAGTAGATCATCAGCCCCATAAAAAGAATACTTGCAATAAAGTAGATAACAAAGAAAGTTACCTCCTTACCCTGCGTAAACTCGATGCTGTACAAAAATGTAGCGAATGTCAGCATCGCGATAACAGCGAAATATGCAAGGTTAAAAACCGAAACTGTCCTTTTCACCCAGGGATTTGAAAGAAAATCAGACATTTTGTTTCCCCTTTTCAAATGTATAATTTTAGTCCTAAATTATATTTTAAACGATATCGCCTAAAAAATCAAGGCTTTTTTCAATAATTATTTAAAATAGTGTCTTTAAAGATCATATAAGCAGTATAAACTCCGCAATAACGCTGTTAGAGAGCAAAAAACCGCGCACCGTCAGCCTTATCCGTCCGCCGCCGACCTCGCAAAGCCCGATCTTTTCAAGCTCCCGCGCCTTTTGCAGAATCTTTGCGCAGTCCGCGCCCAGCCGTTCAAGCCTGTCAAGCCCGATCCCCTGCGTCAGCCGCAAGCCGAGCATAATATACTCCTCAAGCGCATCAGGCGATCGCTCATCGACTATCTCCTGCTGTACATCGCGCTCGATAAAGTCCCTCACATCGCGCGGGCAGTAATACCTTCTGCCGCCGAAAAACGAGTGTGCCGATGCACCTATACCGATGTACTGCCCGCCCGTCCAGTATTTCAAATTGTGCCGCGATTCAAAACCGCTTTTTGCAAAATTTGATATCTCGTACTGCGCAAAGCCCGCTTTTTCAAGCTGCGCAACCGTCTGCAAGTACATATCGCTCATCGTATCATCGTCAGCCATTTCCTTGCGCACCTGCTCGCAGTCGAACCTCGTTCCCTGCTCAATCTTGAGCATATACGCCGAAATATGCGTTATCGGCAGACTTGTCAGCGTGTCAACGCTCCTTTTCAGACTTTCCGCCGTCTGCGAAGGCGTGCCGAGCATTATATCGCACGATATGTTCTCAAACTCCGCCGTCCGCGCGTCATACACCGCCCTTTTCGCCCTTGCGAAATC
Organism: uncultured Ruminococcus sp.; assembly: GCA_902786965.1. Lineage (GTDB taxonomy): Bacteria > Bacillota > Clostridia > Oscillospirales > Ruminococcaceae > Hominimerdicola. The sequence continues at coordinate 23,235 of CADAEJ010000022.1, forward strand.
GTGCAGCCGCCCGAGCCTTTCAAGCTCGCCGTCATTTGCCGACTGTACCCCGAACGAGAGCCTGTTCACACCTGCCTCGCGCATCTGGCACAGCTTGTACAGGTCCACAGTACAAGGGTTTGCCTCCAGCGTCACCTCGGGCGAATGCAAAGCAAAGCACTCGCGCACCGTATCAAGCACCGTGCGTACCTGCCGCACATTAAGAAGCGACGGTGTACCGCCGCCGAAATAGACCGTGTCGACCTCAATGTCCCGCCCTGCGAACCGCCGTATATTTCGCACCAGCGCATCAACATACTGCCCCGCCGCAGCCTTTGAGTACTCCACCGAGTAAAAGTCGCAGTACGGGCATTTGCGCGCACAAAACGGCACATGTATATACAGCCCCGTCATGGTTCTTCGTCCTTCGAGTCATCAAACGCATTTTCGATGTATCCCTTTGTCCTTTCGCCGTTTGAGCGAAATTTCTCAAATGCCTTTTTAAAGCCCGCCCTCGTCAGCCAGACAAGGTACATAAGCAAAAATATCAGCGCCGCGGCGATCAGGAACCTCACCTGCTCACGAAACGGCAGCGCAAAGTATTTCGAGCGCTTTTCCAGCATCGACTTCACTCTCGGGTGAACCAGCAAAAATGCAGGTATCGCCAGTACCGAGCTGTACGCCACCGTGCAGGTTATGCCCAGAAAAGCCTCCTTTGCAGGCAGCCCCGAGAACTTCACGCCTGCCGCCAGCACATACGCCGCAAACAGCCAAAGCGCTATGTCCCTTGAAACATTTGCGTATATCTCATAGATAACAGGTATCACAAAGCACCCGCAAATGCCGAAAACAAGGGAATATTTCATTGATCTTTTCATGCACTCCATTGCCGTTCTCCCTCTTGTGTCCCCTGCGTCAGACTACCTTTCTTATCACAAGTATCATAAATATGATATTCACCAGCATAAATAACAATCCGAATATCCTCACGCTGACAATGTACATCTGCGTAGGCAGAACTCTGTTTCTCTCGATACCCTTTAATTTTGCCGTCCACGCCGTCAGCGTGAACCACCTGAAAAAGCCTATCTTGAAAAACACCGCCGCCGCAATAGCTATATCGCACAGCGGAAAAACCAGCGTCATCGCGTGGTACGGCTTTATATCCGCAATAGCCGCAGGTGCCTTTATGTATAAAAACAACAGCACCGCCGCGCAGCATAACAGCACCACACTCAAAAGAATATCTGCAACATTTCGCTTCCCAAGCTCGTTTACCGAGCTTTCAAAAGCCTTTTCCCTTTTCAGTCTTCCCATAAATTCCCTTCCGTTTCTTTTGAACTCTTTGTTTTATCCAAGCGTCAGTCGTCAAGCTTCAGCACCGACATGAATGCCTCCTGCGGCACCGCTACCGAGCCGAGCTGCCTCATGCGCTTTTTACCCTCTTTCTGTTTTTCCAGCAGCTTCTTTTTACGAGTTATATCGCCGCCGTAGCACTTTGCAAGCACGTCCTTGCGCAGAGCCTTTATCGTCTCACGGGCGATTATCTTTCCGCCGATAGCCGCCTGAACAGGCACCTCAAACAGCTGCCGCGGAATGTTCTCCTTGAGCTTTTCCGTAAGCCTTCTTCCGCGCGCGTAAGCCTTCTCCTCGTGAACGATGAACGACAGCGCGTCCACCACCTCGCCGTTTAGCAGAACGTCCAGCTTAACCAGCTTTGAAGGCTCGTAGCCCTTCATCTCGTAGTCAAACGATGCATACCCCTTCGTCTTTGACTTCAGCGCATCGAAAAAGTCGTAAACTATCTCGTTCAGCGGCAGTATGTAGTGCAGATCGACCCTGTTCGTGTCAATGTACTTCATATCCTTGAAAGTGCCGCGCCTGTCCTGACACAGCTCCATAATGTTGCCCACAAACTCGCTCGGCGAGTAGATATGCGCGTTCACCACAGGCTCCGCCGCCGATGCGATAAGCCCCGGCTCGGGGTAGTTTGTCGGATTGTATATCATCTGTGTCTCGCCGTTTGTCAGCGTGACCTTGTAAGTAACGCTCGGCGCAGTCGTGATAAGATCGAGATTGTATTCCCTCTCAAGCCTCTCCTGGATTATCTCCATGTGCAGAAGTCCCAGAAATCCGCATCTGAAGCCGAATCCCAGCGCCACCGATGTCTCGGGCTCAAACGAAAGCGATGCATCATTCAGCAGCAGCTTTTCCAGCGCATCACGCAGATCTCCGTACTTTGCGCCGTCCGCAGGGTAAATACCGCAGTATACCATCGGGTTTACCTTCTTGTACCCCGGCAGAGCCTCCTTGCAGGGGTTCGCCGCGTTAGTCACCGTGTCACCCACCCGCGTGTCGCCGATGTCCTTTATCGAAGCCGCAATGTAGCCGACATCGCCCGCGTGCAGCTCGCCCACAGGCACAAGATCCTTCGCACCCATGTACCCTATCTCTACCGTCTGGAACTGCGCACCCGTCGCCATAAGCCTTATCGTGTCCCCGACCTTTATGTGACCGTCCTTCACGCGGCAGTAGATTATTACGCCCTTGTACTGATCGTAGTAGCTGTCAAATATCAGCGCCTTCAAGGGAGCATCATCATCGCCCTTTGGCGCAGGAATGTCCGCAACTATGCGCTCCAGCACCTCCTTGATGTTCGTGCCCATCTTCGCCGAGATGCGCGGCGCGTCCATCGCAGGTATGCCGATTATATTCTCCACCTCGTTGCACGCCCTCTCGGGATCGGCACTGGGCAGATCTATCTTGTTGATAACAGGCACGACCTCAAGATCATGCTCGATAGCAAGATAAGTGTTTGCCAGCGTCTGCGCCTCAATGCCCTGCGATGCGTCAACAATAAGTATCGCACCCTCGCACGCCGCCAAAGAACGCGACACCTCATAGTTGAAGTCAACATGACCCGGAGTGTCGATAAGGTTGAAAATGTACTCCTCACCGTCATCAGCGTGGTACTTCATCCTCACCGCACGCGCCTTGATAGTAATGCCGCGCTCGCGCTCGATGTCCATGTTGTCAAGCAGCTGATCCTCCATCTCGCGCAGCTCCACCGTGTCGGTAAGCTCGAGTATCCTGTCCGCAAGTGTCGACTTGCCGTGGTCTATATGTGCAATTATGCAGAAATTACGAATCTTGTTCTGGTCCATTAAAACTGTCCTCTCATAATAATAAGCCTATTGACCCATAATAAAACAGTATACCACATCACGCCCGTATTGTCAAACAAAAAAGCGGAGCCGCGCTCCGCTTTTTTCTATCCCCACAAATCCGAGTTTGTCGGGGTATGTTCGGTGAATAATCGGGCTGGAACTCTTTTGGATGAAGAAAAAAATGCAAAGCATTTTTTGAGAGTAACCGTGGTAACGGTTACTCTGTTCCCCCCGTCGAGAATATCCGTTGGATATTCTCGCAACTGACCGCAGGTCAGTTAACCCC
>CADAEJ010000023.1 GCA_902786965.1 uncultured Ruminococcus sp.
GGTCAGAAGGAGCTTGCAGGCGCAACTCTTACAGTTTACAAGAAGGGCGCTGACAACCAGCTCACAAAGGTAGAAGATGCTTACAATCCGTGGGTATCAGCAGCTAATGCACAGCTCACGCTCCAGCTCTTTGACGGCGACTATGTACTCAGAGAGACCGGTACAAACGTTACTGATGCAGACGGCAATACCTACACAGTCCTTACAACAGAAGTTGAGTTCACAGTTACAAACGGCACTGTTTCATCAAGAACAGCAAAGACAAGTTTTGCAGATATGACCACCGAGGGTGCAGTTCTTACAAAGGATGCACAGTCGGGCGAGTATACACTCACTATCTGCGATGCAGTTAAGACAGTAAAGGTAACTATCTCAAAGACCGATGTAACAGGTCAGAAGGAAGTTAAGGGCGCTAAACTTATCGTTAATGATAACAGCGGCACACAGGTCGGCGAGACTTGGGTATCAGGCGGCGAAAACGGCAGCAAGTTTGAAATTTCACTTGCACCGGGCAAGTACACACTTACCGAGGCTCCTGATTCAACAGTTACCGATGATGACGGAAATGAGTATCAGGTCATCACAACAGTTTACGAGTTTGAAGTTGGTACTGACGGAAAGGTAAAGGAATCCAAGAAGGTCGAGACCAACGAGGGTTCTATCACAGCAGGCGAGGGCAACGTCATCACAGTTGTTGACGCGATAGCACCTGCAAAGACCACTTACGTTCATATCAACAAGACCGATATCACAGGTCAGAAGGAACTCGCAGGCGCAACTCTCACAGTTTACAGCGTGGGCGCTGACAACCAGCTCACAAAGGTCGAGGACGCTAACAATCCTTGGCAGTCAGCAGCAAATGCACAGCTCACACTTGCACTTACTGACGGCAATTATGTTCTCAAGGAGACAGGCACGACTGTAACAGACGCTGACGGCAAGACCTATAAGATCCTTGCAACAGGTGTTGAGTTCACAGTTACAAACGGCACTGTTTCATCAAGAACAGCAAAGACAAGCTTTGCAGATATGACCACCGAGGGCGCAGTTCTTACAAAGGACGCACAGTCGGGCGAGTATACACTCACTATCTGCGATGCAGCAAACAAGACACCTGTAACACTCAACAAGACCGATATCACAGGTCAGAAGGAACTTGCAGGAGCAAAACTCACTATCAAGCAGGGCGAGACCACAGTAGCTGAGTGGGTATCAGTTATCGGTCAGACCAAGACTGTTGAACTCGAGGACGGCACATATACTCTCGAGGAGACAGGTACAAAGATAACCGATAATGACGGCAATCTCTATGATGTAATGCCAAGCAAAGTAACATTTACAGTAAGCGGCGGAACAGTTACATCAACAGATGCAAAGGCTTCCTTTAACGATGTAGGCGAAAACGGCGGAGCAGTTCTTAACGAAAAAACACTTACGATCTGCGATGCTAAGACTGTGATACCAAAGTATCCTGTTAAGATCAACAAGACTGATGTAACAGGTGAAAAGGAACTCACAGGCGCAACACTTACCGTTAAGCAGGGCGACAAGGTCATCGACAGCTGGACATCCAAGCCGAACGAGACAATGGAGCTTGAGCTTGAGGACGGCGATTACACACTCACAGAATCAGGCAACACGGTTACCGATGCAAACGGCAAGACCTATAAGATCATCGGCAGCACGATCGGTTTCACAGTAACAAACGGCACAGTTACATCAAGAGGCGCAAAGACCACATTTGATGATGTTGACAAGACCGCAGGCGGCGTAGTTGTAAAGAACAATGTCATCACTGTCTGCGATGCAGCAAATGTAACAAAGGTCATCATCAACAAGACCGATGTAACGGGCGAAAAGGAACTCACAGGCGCTGTAATTACTGTTAAGCAGGGCGAAACAGTTATCAAGGAATGGACATCCAAGCCGAACGAGACAATGGAGCTTGAGCTTGAGGACGGCGATTATTCGTTCACCGAGACCGGCAGAGAAATAACCGATGCAGACGGCAAGACATACAAGGTCATCGGCAGCGAAGTCAAGTTCACGGTTCAGAACGGCACTGTCACATCAAAGGACGCAAAGACTACATTCGATGATGTTGACAAGACCACAGGCGGAGTTGTTGTAACAGGTACACACATTACGATCAGCGACGCTGCAAACGTAACACCTGTAGTTCTTAACAAGACCGATATCACAGGCGACAAGGAGCTTGCAGGCGCAACTCTGACTATCAAGCAGGGCACAAAGACAGTTGCAAGCTGGGTATCCGTTATCGGCGAGACAAAGACTGTTGAGCTTGAGGACGGCGACTACTCACTTACAGAGTCAGGCGATGAGGTCAAGGACGCTGACGGCAAGACCTATAAGGTACTCACCACGGTACTTGATTTCACAGTAAAGAACGGCACTGTATCATCTACAGCTGCTAAAACAGCATTCAATAAGGACGCAACCGGCGGCTACGTTGTTCTCCAGAATAACAAGCTTACAGTATGCGACGTAATGGAGCTTACAAAGGTCAAGCTCAACAAGACCGATATCACAGGCGATAATGAGCTTGCAGGCGCAACTCTGACTATCAAGCAGGGTACAAAGACTGTTGCAAGCTGGGTATCAGTTATCGGCGATACTTACGAGGTCGAGCTTGAGGACGGTGAGTACACACTCACAGAGTCCGGCACGACAGTAACTGATGCGCAAGGCGTGAAGTATGATGTTATGACATCGACTGTTACATTCACAGTATCAGGCGGAAAGGTAACATCACAGACTGTTCGTACAGACTTCGATGCGACCGCACAGACAGGCTACGTTGTTCTCAAGAACAAGACAGAGCTTACTGTTTGCGACGTTAAGAAGACCCAGGGCAATGTTTCATCTTCGGGTTCACAGCAGTCCAATCCTTCAATGAGCGTATCATCACCACAGGTAAGCTCACAGCCTTCGGGCAATGTATCATCAGGTCAGAGCCAGCCTTCAGTTCCGTCACAGAGTGTTTCGATACCGTCACAGAGTGTTTCAGTTCCTTCACAGAGCAACTCAACACCTGTTTCTACGGTCAAGCCGAATACACCATCTGACTCCAACTCTTCAAGCATCTCGCAGAACTCGTCATCAAAGACGAGCGAGAGCTCAAAGGGCAATGGAACAACGACCAAGAAGTCTACAAACGGACAGCCGCCTGTAACAACCACAACAGGCAACGGCGGCAATCCTCCGCAGACAGGTCACAGCGGTTCTACCGTAACAGTTGCAGCTCTGCTCGCAGCAGTTGCAGCACTGGCAGTTCTTAAGAAAAAGAACGATGACTAATGTCTGAAAAGACATAGGCAAAACTACTATCAAGGCACTTCTTTATGAGGTGCCTTGATTTTTTATGGTTGACAAAGCAGGGGAAAAACATTATAATCTAATTATCAAAAGACTAAAGGCTGATTGTATCAGAGTAGGGGAAAGCTATGGATAAAAAGAAATTTGTTCTGTGCCAGGGCGTGAGCCTTGCAGATACGGGCGCAGTCGCTTCGGCTTTCAGCTGCTGCGGCGAAAATATCGAGGGCGTGTTGAGCGCGGAGCTTATCATTCCTGCGGCAAAGGCTTTCATAAGCACGGTGAAGGAGCCTGTGTTCTTCTTCCTGGAAGTGCCGAAGGACAACGATAACGAAAGCTATGAAACATACTATCTGGATAACTGCACCAAAAAAGTCGCGCAGGCAATAATTGAATGCTATGGTGAGCTGCTTGCAGGTGACGGAGTATCACGCTTCGGGTTTGGCTCGAACAGTACAGATGAGGAGATATATTTCCGCGATTATCAGGAGTTTTCTGCGTATATTAAATCGCCAAAGATTTTTGCAGACAGTCTTGAAAAGCTCGGTGCGGTGAAAAAAGAGAGCTTCATGACGCTGTGGGATATGATGAGCGATGAAAACCCCGGCTGCCTTACGGCGGTAGAGCTTGACGGCGAAACAGCATTTGATATCCCCGAGGCGCTCAAGGGCGCCGGAATGTATAAGGCTGAGGAGGAAAAGTAATGAACATATGGCATGATATTTCACCCAAGGCGATCACAAAGGATAGGTTTACCGCCGTGATCGAGATCCCAAAAGGCTCAAAGGTCAAGTACGAGCTTGACAAGGCAACGGGGCTTTTGCGTATGGACCGGATACTGTATACCTCAACGCACTATCCTGCAAACTACGGGTTTATCCCGCGCACCTATGCCGAGGACGGCGACCCTCTCGATGTGTTGGTCATCTGCTCGGAAAAGCTGGTGTCTATGTCGCTGGTCGAGTGCTACCCGATAGGCGTTATAAAGATGCTCGACAACGGCGCGAACGACGAAAAGATAATCTGCGTGCCTGTCAATGACCCGACCTACAACGATATAAATGATATATCCGAGCTGCCAAAGCATATTTTTGACGAGATGAAGCACTTCTTTACCGTTTACAAAAACCTTGAGCATAAGGAAACGGTCATAGACGATGTGCAGAATAAGTCCGAAGCTGTGGCTATTGTTGAGAAATGTATCGACCGCTACATTGAGTGTTATTGTAAATGATGCTGTGCTTTGTGCAAATTGACGAAAAATCTGATATTATAGTAATAAATGCAGTTGTTTTTGAATAAAAGCAGCTGCATTTGCTTGTTCCTGCGAAAAAATACCGAAAAAAATCACAAAATGCAGGTTGTAATAATTAAATGGGTAAACCAAATATTTGTTACCGTTTTTTAATATTTTGCTCCGAACAGCAGGAATGAAGCGAAAGCGGTAAGAACAGGAAACGAAATCGCGGCGCAAACTACAATTTTTTTGAAAAATACTATTGACGTATACTATATGTAGTGGTATAATATAACCGTGAATAAGAATTGTGCCTGTGCGCGCAGCTGCCCGATGTGCAATATATTTGAAAATTTCAGGCGGCAAAACACCGCATATGGTGTGGCAAAAATTTATGAATGCGTTCACAGATTACAAAATTATTACACAAGGCGCGATTTTAGTTACAAATTCGACCAAATGCGCCGCAATACGCTTGCGGCTGTCTGTAAAAAAACAAGTCTTTGATGAAGATTTGGGGAATTTTACGATTGATATTTCCGTTTGAATAGTGTATAATGAGTTTACAGTGGTGAAAAGTGCGAAAAAGTGGTATGCAGTACCAAAATTCTTGCAAAAATCACCCAAAACTCAATTTCGGCAGAATTTTCAAACGGGGAGGTGGACAGCTTGCCGCAGGTCAGCGAGCAGACAAGCGTGCTTAACGGTATGCTTACAGGCACGTTCAATCAGACGATGGACGCAAAGGGAAGAATGAGCTTTCCTGCAAAGCTGCGCGAGGCGCTGGGCGAGAAGTTCATCGTTACCAAGGGGATAGACGGCTGCTTGTTCGTCTATTCGATAGAAAATTTTGAGAAAAAGGCTGAAAAGATACAGTCGCTGCCGCTTGCTAAAGCGAGGGCTTTGCAGCGAAGCTTTATGGCGTGGGCGTGTGAGGTCGAGCCTGACAAGCAGGGAAGGATACTCGTGGCGCAGTCGCTGCGTGAAGCTGCCGCGCTTGATAAGGATATCGTTGTGGCAGGCGTTTGCGACAGGTGCGAGATCTGGGACAAGCAGCGCTGGATGCAGTTCAATGAGCGCAGCGAAAGTGAGCTTGCCGAGGAGCTGGAAGGACTTGACTTTTAATGGAGTTTAAGCATGTTTCGGTTTTGCTTTCGGAGTGCATCGAAGGGCTTGCTATAAAGCCCGAGGGGATATACTGCGACGGTACTGCCGGCGGTGCAGGCCATTCGCGCGAGATAGCTAAAAGGCTTGATGCGAAAAAGGGCGGCCGGCTTATCGCGATAGACAGGGATCCCGATGCGGTCAAGGTCGCAGCGCAAAGGCTTGAAGGTCTGCCCGCACAAGTCGTCAAGGGTAATTACTCGCAGATCGACGAGATACTTGACGGGCTCGGCATTACGGGCGTTGACGGCGTTCTGCTCGATCTGGGCGTTTCATCGTTCCAGCTTGATAATCCCGACAGAGGGTTTTCCTACCACACCGATGCTGCGCTGGATATGCGTATGAGCCGCGAGGGCATGAGCGCAAAGGATGTTGTAAATACATACAGCGCGCAGCAGCTTTCAAAGATCATATTTGAGTACGGCGAGGAAAAGTTCGCAAGAAGCATTGCCGCGGGGATAGTTAAGGCAAGAGAGCAAAAGCCGATAGAAACTACGCTCGAGCTTGCAGATGTCATAAAAAACAGTGTTCCGCAAAAGGCAAGGCGCGATAAGAATCCCTGCAAAAAGACCTTTCAGGCAATACGCATCGAGGTCAACAGCGAGCTTGAACATCTGAGTCTTGCGCTGGATAAGGCGTTTGACTGCCTCAACATCGGCGGAAGGCTGTGTATCATTTCCTTCCACTCGCTTGAGGACAGACTCGTAAAACAGAGATTCAAGACCTTCTGCACGGGCTGTACCTGCCCGCCCGACTTCCCGGTGTGCGTGTGCGGTAAAACTCCGCGAGGAAAGCTTATCACACGAAAGCCGATCGAGGCGGACAGCAAAGAGCTTGAGGAAAATAACAGAAGCCACAGCGCGAAATTGAGGATCATAGAAAAGATAGATAAATAAGGCGATAGAGAAAGAAAAGCCGAAAACCAAGAGAGTATTTTTTTAAGAGAGAAAACCTGAAAAGAGAGTAAAAAAGCTTATAAAAAGAGAGAAAGCTTGTGTAAAAACAAGAGGTGCTTGACTAATGGCAAAGGTACATAATCTTGCCTATGACTACGAGGCGTTCGAGGAAAACGCTGTTGATGCAGACAGAGGCATTGAACATAAAAAGAATACAGCAGAAAAAGGGTTCTTTTCGATAAAGTTCATGATCCCCTGCATTATCGTAGGTCTTTTGCTTTGTGCGATGATCTACGGAAAGGTGCAGATATCGGGACTTTGTGCAGAGCAGACCCGTCTTCAGAATGAGCTGACTGAGCTTGAGGACAACAACACCAGCCTTGAATCAGAGCTTGCGCAGAAAACAAGCATGACAAAGGTCGAGGAGTATGCCCGTAACGAGCTTGGTCTTGTTAAGCTTGATAAATCACAGATCGAGTACGTTGAGGTCAATAACGAGGCGGTAGCTAACGTCATCGAGCAAAAAGACCGCAGCGTGTTTGTGCGTATCAAGAATTGGTTCGTCTCGGTGCTGGAATATATCGGGCTGTGATGAATAAAATAGTGATGAGGAAAGTTAGAGACAAGAATATTTGTGTCTAGCTTTCTTGTTCTATACTGCTGCCGAAATTTTCGACATTAGCGAAAACGTTTAAGTAACTGCATGGGACTCAAGAGGGAGTAATTTATGACTGACAGACCAAGCGCAAGAATGCGAAAAAGACTTAATTGGCTCATAGTGCCGATAGTTATAGTCGCATTGTATATCGCTTATTCAATATTGAAAGTCGCTGTTATCGAGGGAGGCTACTGGAAGGCGCTTGCCAACGGACAGCAGCTGCAAAGCACGGTCGTTTCCGCATCAAGAGGTACTATCTATGATGCCAACGGCTCGGTGCTGGCGCAGAGTGCAACGGTGTATACGGTTTTTTGCGATCCTGTTATGCTCAAGGGCTTTCTTGACAAAAAAGACGAAACCAAGAAAGAGCTTGAAGAGCTGGTAAAGACCGAGAAGGACGATGACGACCGCAAGGAGTATCAGGAAAAACTGAACAAAGCACAGACGGGCGAACAGATAATGCAGGAGCTTGTAAGCTTTCTGTCGCAAAAGCTAACGACCGATACGGCAACGGTGAGGTCTGCGCTGAACGACCAAAGCTCCCGCTATAAGATAATCAAGCGCGATGTTGAAAGGTCGCTTTCGACGGAGATAGAGAAAAAGCTGACAGAGCTGAAGATAGACGGCGTAAGGTGCGAGCCTACGACGAACCGCGTGTATCCGCAAAGCTCGCTGGCATCAAATGTTATCGGTCATACCGATTTTGACGGCAAGGGTATTTACGGTATCGAATCCTACTACAACGAGCAGCTTTCGGGCGTTGACGGAAGGATAATCACCGCAAAGGACGGCGACGGCAACGAGATACCTTACCGCTACAAGCAGCAGTACAACGCGCAGAATGGCTATAACGTAAATCTGAACATAGATTCAAATATACAGTATATGCTCGAAAAATCGCTGAAAGAGGCGGTGGCAGAGCATAAGCCGAAGTACAGGGCGGCGGGTATAGTTATGAACCCCAATACCGCGCAGGTGCTTGCTATGGCGACAGAGTACAGCTACGACCCCAATGAGCCGGGCAAGATAACCGACAAGGCAACGGCACAGATGCTCGCGGGTATGGACGAAAAGTCGGAGGAGTTCACAAAGAAAAGGCTCGATGCGTGGTCTACACAGTGGAAGAACAAGGCGGTATCCGAGCTTTACTTCCCTGGATCTGTATTCAAGATATTTACAGGTGCATCGGCACTTGAGGAAAATGCGATAACGCTGAAGGATACTTTCAGCTGCAATACAAAGATAAAGGTCGCAGACAGAGAGTTCAACTGCTGGTCATTCGTCGACCACGGTATGCAGGACTTGCAGCTTGCGATGACACATTCGTGCAACCCTGCATTCGTGCAGATAGGTCTGACGCTGGGCGGTGAGAAGTTCTGCGATTATCTCGATGCGTTCGGATTTACCGATCTTACGGGCATTGACCTGCCCGGCGAGTCTATGTCCATCACGGTGAACAACACGATAGGAAGAGATAATATCGGACCTGTCGAACTTGCGTCATCATCATTCGGACAGACCAACAAGCTCACGCCGATACAGATGATAACTGCGGCGTCGGCTATCGTAAACGGCGGCAACCTGCTTACTCCGCAGGTGGTCAACACAATTACCGATGAAAACGGCAATATCGTCAAGAAAAATGAGGTCATCAAAAAGCGTCAGGTCATCTCAAAGCGTACATCTGACGAGATGCGCAATATTCTCGAAAATGTTGTACTGGGCGAAAAAGGCTCGAACTGCTACATTCAGGGCTACCGCATAGGCGGTAAATCGGGTACGTCGCAGAAGCTGGACGAGGACCCCAAGGGTACGACTTATGTATCATCATACTGCGCTTTCGCCCCTGCTGACGATCCGCAGGTCATCATGCTCGTGCTGGTTGATGAACCGACGGGCGATAAGTACTACGGAAGCCAGGTCGCTGCACCTGTATGCGTCAGCGTTATGAAGGAAATGCTGCCGTATCTGGAGATATTCCCGCAGTACACGGAAGAGGAAAGAAAAACCTTGCAGGTATCTGTCCCCAACGTTGTGACGTACAAGGTGGAAAGTGCGAAAAAGACGCTGGAAAACCTGTCGCTGAATGTCAAGGTGATAGGTAAGGGAGAGAATGTCGTTAAGCAGTATCCATCGGGCGTTTCGATAGAAAACGGCGGTACTGTCGTGCTTTGCACTGACGACACCAAGCCGGAGACAGTTACGGTGCCCAGCCTTATGGGACTTACAAGACAGCAGGCAAAGGAACTGCTTGCAAGCTACAACCTTAACCTGACGGCGCAGGGCTCGGGCGCAAGCGAGCAGGATGCGGTCGCACAGGGCGATCAGCAGGCAGTCGCGGGAAGAACGGTGCCTGTGGGAACGTCCATAACGGTTACGTTCAACAGCAAGACCGTAGCTTCGCAGTAGTGCGAAAAGCAAAGGAAAAAATCTCACATTTCGGGGGAAATGATAAAATGAAACTGTATGAATTGATGAAGGACATCGCAAGGGTGGATATCCCTGACCGCGAGATAAGCGGAGTTACAAGCGATACAAGAAGCAAGATAAAGCCCGGTACGGTGTTTGTGTGCATAAAGGGAAATACCTTTGACGGACACGACGCTGCAAAGGATATGCTCGCAAAGGGCTGCTGCGCAGTAGTGTGCGAGCGTGACCTGGGGCTTGAGGATCAGATAATAGTTGAAAACACAAGAACGCTGTATCCTATGATGTGTGCGGCGTGGTTCGGCAATCCGCAGAACAAGATAAAGCTTATCGGCGTTACGGGTACAAACGGCAAGACGACTATCACAACGATGATAAAGAAGGTCCTGACTTCAATGGGCTGCAAGGTCGGTCTTATCGGTACCTGCCAGAACGAGATAGGCGACAGGATTTACCCGACTACAAGAACGACTCCCGAGCCGTATGACCTTTACGAGCTTTTCAGCAAGATGGTCGATGCGGGGTGCGATTATGCGGTAATGGAGGTTTCCTCGCAGGGACTTGAACAAAAGCGTGTAGCTGCGTGCAGATACAAGGTGGGCGTGTTCACCAATCTTACGCAGGATCACCTTGACGTTCACGGAACGATGGAGAATTATTATCTTGCAAAGAAGGAACTGTTCAAGCTCTCCGACACTGCGATAATCAACTGCGATGACGAGTACGGCAGAAGGTATATCAAAGAGGTAGAGTGCCCTGTCAAGACCTACTCGGTAGGCGGCGAGGCTGACTTTATGGCTGATGATGTGCTGCTTTTTGCAAGCGGTGTAAAGTATGTTTTCTCCGACGGTAAGAAAAAGCATAATGTGACATTCCCGATGCCCGGACTTTTCAACGTTTCAAACTCTCTGGCTGTAATAGCTTGTATGGAAACTCTTGGGTACGATGTTGAAAAGACGATAAAGGCTATCGCAAAGGCGGGCGGCGTTCGCGGCAGAGCCGAGATAGTCCCCACAAAGAGAGATTTTACGGTCATATGTGACTATGCGCACACACCCGATGCGCTTATCAATGTGCTCAAAGCTATAAAGGAATGTTCGGTCGGCAAGGTAAAGTGCCTGTTCGGCTGCGGCGGAAACAGAGATGCTACCAAAAGACCGCTTATGGCTGCGGCTGCGGCTGATAATTCCGATTTCCTTATCGTTACATCGGATAACCCCAGAAACGAGGACCCCGAGGAGATAATCAAGGATATTCTTGTAGGCCTTGAGGGCAAGGATACGCCGTACATAAAGATATGTGACAGGCGAGAGGCGATACACTGGGCTATCAAAAACGCTGAAAAGGACGATATCATCGTGCTGGCAGGCAAAGGCCACGAGGATTATCAGATACTTGCGGGCGGCGTGAAGATACACTTTGACGAGCGTGAGGTAGTTGCAGAGGCGCTTGAGGAGCTTGCCAAAGAGGGCAGATAGTCATATAGGCAAATATCAGGACAACAATCATTTGAGGAGTTGAACCTTGTATGGAACAGATAAAACTGTCTGAAATAGTCAGCGCGGTAAACGGCAGCTACGGCTACGATGCGGATGTATGGATAGATAATATATCCACCGACACCCGTACCATAAGCGAAGGCTCTGTATTTCTTGCGCTCAAGGGCGCGCGCTTTGACGGACACGATTTTGCGGCAAAGGCTATGGAGCTTGGCGCGCAGGCGGTCATTACCGAGCGTGCTGTCGAGGGCGCGAGGTGCATTATTGTTGACTCGACTGCAAAGGCTCTGCTTGACCTTGCGGGCTATTACAGGGATAAGTTCGACATTCCTCTTGTAGGCGTTACGGGCAGCGTGGGAAAGACTACCACAAAGGATATGATAGCGCTGGTCGTTGCGCAGAAGTATAAAACACTCAAAACACAGGGCAATCTGAATAACGAGATAGGTATGCCCAAAACACTTTTCGGGCTTGAAAAGGATACGCAGGCAGCTGTTATAGAAATGGGCATGAGCGCAAGGGGCGAGATATCGCGTATGTCGATGTGCTGCAAGCCTACGGTCTGCGTTATCACAAACATAGGCGTTTCGCATATCGAAAAGCTCGGCTCGCAGGAGAATATCCTTGCGGCAAAGCTGGAGATACTTGACGGCGCAAAGCAGGGCGCTCCGCTTATTCTGAGTATGGATGACAGCTTCCTTGCAAATGCCGAGGTTCACGGTCTGCGCAAGGTCTACTATTACAGCGTGAAGAATAAGAACTGCGATGTTTATGCGAGAAATATCATCAGCAAGGGCGGCGGAGTGAACTTTGACATCTGCTTTGGTATGCAGGTGGTTCGCGCACGGCTCAACTGCATAGGCGTTCACAATGTAAAGAATGCGCTTGCGGCTTTCTGCGTTGGGCTTGCGCTTGAAGTCCCCGTTGATGATATACTCAACGGCATAGAGAGCTTCAGACCCGAGGGACTGCGGCAGAATATCACCCGCAAGGGCGGCGTGAACTATGTTGTTGACTGCTACAATGCTGCGCCCGATTCGATGAGGTCGAGCATCTCTATGCTTGACCAGGTGGAAACGGACGGTATGCGCTATTGCATCCTTGCGGATATGCTCGAGCTTGGCGAGAGGAGCAGCGAGTTCCACAAGACTGTGGGCAAGTATGTTTCGCAGTCAAATGCTGACAGGCTTTACTGCTACGGCGAGCTTGCAAGGAATTACATAATCGGTGCTGTCGAAAACGGCTTTGACAAAAATCACTGTATGCATTTTTCTGACAGAGATGAGCTTGCGGATTATCTCAAGGGCAAGCTGAAAAGCGGCGATTCCGTACTGCTCAAGGGCAGCAGGGGAATGGCGCTGGAGGAAGTTTTCAAGGCTCTTTAGGGAGCTTTTCAAAGGAGTGCTGCTATGGACTGGCAGGTGCAGAGCGTTGTTATTGTGACAGAGCTTGCTGCGGGATTTATTCTTTTCAGATTCTTTATCCCTTTTTTCAGACGGATAAAGACGGGCAGGTTTGACCTGTATATAGGCGACAGATTCAAAAAAGACGGCTCGGAACCGAAGTTTGCGGGCGTGGTAATGCTGATAACATCTGTGCTCGGGCTGACGGCAGGGCTTATCGGCAAGAACTTCAAGGACATAGCGGAGGTATCGCGGACAAACAAGCTTCCTGTTTACGCAGCGTGCGGAGCAGTCGTATTGACGGTGTGCGCGCTGGGTACGGCGCAGGACTATCATAAGGAAACAAAACGAGGCACGGGACTTAAAAAGCGGTGGGTGCTGCTCACCGAATTTGTCGTGTGTCTTGGTTTTTCATATATAGCAAAAATTACCGGGATAATCGACACAAAACTGCTTTTGCCGTTCCATTGGGGAAATATTGAACTGGGGTTTATATTTTATCCATTGACAGCGGTGCTTATGATTGCTATAATAAACTTGGTACAGCTGCACGATTGCCCCGGCGGAGTGGCAGAATATGGCTGCGATGGACTTTGCGCCGTGAGCGTTCTGGTGTTCTCGCTTTCTGTGGCGTGCATAGGTGCGGTGTACCCCTGGCTCGAGCTGCCGCAGATGCTGGGCATCGTTACGGCAGGCAGCTGCGCGGCATTTTTAGTGTGGGGGATAAGCCCGTCAAAGATATATCTTGGGCAGTCGGGAAGTATGATGCTCGGTGCGATGACGGCACTGATAACGGTCACGACCAATCTTCCGCTTATATTTCTCACGGGCGGCATCGTGTTTATTGCAGACGGTGTGTGCACGCTGACGGGATATATCGTCTTCAAAAAGAAAAAACAGCTGCTGTTTCAGGGGCTTACGCTTCACGGACACCTCTCAAAGCGCGGCTGGAGCGATTATAAAATAATGGGAGCAAGCGCGCTCGTTACGCTGCTCGGTGCGGTCGGCGTGTTCTTTTATATAAGCTACGGCGACGGCATTTTACTGAATAAATAGAGATAAATTAAAATACAATTGTTTAGTGTGAAGATTTTTACAGGGAGGAAGAATTTTGGCAGGCAAGACAATAGAGCCAAGTGATGTAAACTATTACGACGAGCTTCCCGCAAAACGACCTGTTGCACAGGCGAGAAAAAGCCTTAATTTCCGCTTTATATTCACAGAGATAGATAAGCCGTTCTTCGTGCTTATAATGCTGCTGCTGATGTTTGGAATGGTAATGATGTTCTCCGCATCTTACGGCTGGAGCCTTGCGGAATCGGGAAGCGGTACAACGTATCTTAAAAAGCAGGCAATGGTCGCAGGGATAGGTCTGCTGGCTATGCTGCTGCTCTCGTCGCTGGATTATCATTTGTTCCAGAATACCTATGTGGTCTATATCGGATTCGGCGCGGCTTTTGCGGTGTGCGCCTATACTGCGATCTTCGGTGTGGAAACCGCTGATGCAAGGCGATGGATAGAGATCGCAGGCATACAGTTCCAGCCTTCGGAGCTGCTAAAGGTCGCGTTCATACTGATATTTGCCTATATTATGGCGGTAAATTTCCGCAAGTTCAGCAACTGGAGATACTGCGTTATACCGTTCCTTGTTATAATGGGCATCGTTACGGGTGTACTGGTGATGCAAAGGCATATGTCGGCGGTAATGCTCGTGGCAATAATCGGCATCGGTATGATGTTTATAAGCGGAATGCCCGCAAAGACATTCTGGCGGTTCATAGCGTTCCTTATTATCGCAGGCGTGCTGGTGCTTGCATTTAAGATGATATCGGGCGGTACGGGATTTTCGTATATCACCGACAGAATAAAAAGCTGGCAGAACCCCGAGGGTGACCCGCAGGGTACGACCTGGCAGACCTATCAATCGCTGCTGGCTATCGGCTCGGGCGGCTGGACGGGGCTCGGCTTTGGCGAGTCAAGGCAGAAGTTCCTTTACCTGCCTATGTCGCAGAACGACTTTGTATTCTCTATCGTCTGCGAGGAGCTGGGATTTGTCGGCGCGATGGTGGTCGTGCTGCTGTTCGTGCTTTTCATCGCAAGAGGCTTTTATATCGCAAATCACGCAAAGGACAGATTCGGTATGCTCGTTGCTGCGGGCATAACGATGCATATAGGCGCGCAGGCATTTTTCAACATCATGGTCGCCTGCAACGCTTTCCCGAATACGGGTATCTCGCTGCCGTTTTTCAGCTACGGAGGTACGGCGCTGGCAGTCCAGCTGGCAGAGATGGGCATACTTTTGAGCATCTCACGTCAGGCGAGAATGAAAAAGTAGCATTACGGCAAAGTTCATTTCAGGGAGCTGTTTGTTATGTACAGAGTTTTGCTTGCGGGCGGCGGTACGGCAGGTCACGTTAACCCCGCGCTCGCTATTGCAGAGATAATCAAGGATAAATATCCCGATACTCAGTTCTGCTTTGCGGGAAATCCCGATAAGATAGAGGCGGAGCTGGTCAAAAAAGCAGGTTACAGATTTGAGCCCGTGAGGATAGAGGGCTTTCAAAGGCACATAAACCCCGCAAATATCAAGAGAAATTTCAAGGCAGTTGGCTACCTTATGAAGTCGGGAAGGACCTGCAAGAAGATAATCAGGGATTTCAAGCCCGACCTCGTTGTAGGCACAGGCGGATATGTATCGGGTCCTGTGGTGCGAGCCGCCGCAAAGATGGGCATAAAGACCGCGGTGCACGAGCAGAACGCTTTTGCAGGCGTTACCAACAAGCTGCTTGCAAAGCATGTTGACCTTGTTATGTTAAGCGTAAAGGAAGCAAAAAAGTACTTTGACAAGGCAAAGCAGGTCGTTGTGACGGGACTGCCTGTGAGAAAGGCTTTCAGCAGGATGTCAAAGCAGGAGGCAAGGAAAAAGCTCGGATTTGACGATGATACTGTATGCGTGCTTTCGACAGGAGGCAGCCTTGGCTCGCTGACGATAAACAGATATGTGGCAAAGCTGCTCAAATATTATCAGGATAATGATATCAAGGTAGACCATATCCATTCCTACGGTACATATGCCGATTACAAGGACTATGTCAAAACGCTCGAAAATGACGGCGTAAAGGTCAAGGACGACCCGCACAGGATAGTTGACAGCTACATAAATATGCCTGTCGCTATGGCGGCGTGCGATCTGGTGATAACCAGGTGCGGTGCCTGCGCGCTTACCGAGATAGAGGCTATGGGCAGACCTGCGGTGATGATACCCTCGCCGATGGTGGCTGAAAATCATCAGTATTATAACGGACTTGTGCTGCAAAATGCAGGCGCGGGTATCGTTATTGAGGAAAAGGACCTCACGGAAGAAGGATTTATTAAGACGGTCATGGACTACATAAATGACCGCGCAAAGCTGGAGGAGTCGGCGAAGAATGCGGCAAAGCTGCATATAACCGACACGCGCGAAAGGATAATGCAGGCGCTTGACAAGCTGCTTGAGAAGTGAAGAAAAAACGAAGTTAACTGTTAAGAGGATCATTAAATGGCTAAAAAGAAAAAGAATATCGCTGACGGCTCGGGCGATATGGATCCCATAAAACTGCCCGACCAGAAAAAAATAAGAGCACTTAATACCGAAACGCGCCGCGGAAGCGCGATGAATCAGTATGCTGATTCGCTGTTTTCAAATGACAAGAGCAGAAAGCAGGGCTCGTTTGAAAGAGCTATCCAATACGAAGACCCCGGCAGAAACCTTACGCTTGTTCCCGATGACGAGGAAGAGGAAGAAGAGGACGATCTCACCGAGTTTGCTGCAAGGCAGATGCCAAAGGCAACAGGTCTTAACAGGGGCGTAAAGCTCGGCGGTCAGTATGTCAGGAAAAAGACTATTGTTAAGTGGTGCGTTATCGCCGTTGCTTTTCTGCTGGCGATGATGTTTGCATTCCCGCCGATAATATCTGATGATGTTGATGCAAGCAAGGTGGATGATAGCTTTGATATCTTCAAGGATATGGGCACTACCGAGCTTAAAAAATACGCTTCGGAGCATTATGCGGTAAATGCAGATCTTGAGAAGTTCTTTACATCTGAAAAGTCGGATAACTACCGCGTGGCTGAACTTTCGTTCAAGGTCAGAAATCTCTCGCCGTTCAAGGTGGAGATACCAAAATTCGTTGTTTCAAAAGTCGATAGTCAGTACAGCAACAATATCGGCTATATTGAAACAGACCTTGATGAAAACGGCAAGGATATCCCGATCACAGTATCTGCTTTCAGTACAAAGAAAATAACGATAAGAGTTGTTATCAACACTGCCGAAATGACTGAACAGGAACTCAACGAGGCAGTTTCATCAATGATAATCTCAACAAAGGGAATGAATAAAAAGGTATTTGGTATATCCATACCGTGTGTGCCGTATTTTATCTTCGTATCCAATAATATCTGGTTGAATCTGGACTGATAGCTTTCACCGGATATGCGTGCTTTGCATAAGATAAGTCAGACCTTATTTTTCAGGGAGTGACGCTTATGCAAAAGCTTGTGATAAGAGGAGAAAAACGTCTGTACGGTGAGATAGCTGTGCAGGGTGCAAAAAACAGCGCGCTTGCCCTGCTTGCAGGGTGTACGCTGTGCTCGGGCGAGGTCAGGCTTACAAACTGTCCTGCGCTGAGCGATGTTTTCGCGGCTTGCCGCATACTTAACCGCCTTGGGTGCAAAAGCAGATACAGCGGTCATACTGCGTATGTCAACGCGCAAAGCCTGAGTGAATGTGCTGTCCCCGAGGATATGATGCGCGAGATGCGCTCGTCTATCGTTTTCCTTGGTGCGATACTGGGGAGAAAGGGACAGTGTGAACTATCCTTCCCCGGTGGGTGTGAGCTTGGACCGCGCCCGATAGATATGCATATTTCCGCGCTTGAACAAATGGGCGCAAGGATAAGTGAGGAGTACGGCGTGCTGTGCTGCGAGTGTCCGTATGGACTTCACGGCGCAAGGATAAGCCTTGGGTTTCCCTCTGTTGGCGCAACGGAGAATATAATGCTTGCCGCTGTGCTTGCAAAGGGCGAAACGGTTATACTCAATGCTGCAAGAGAGCCTGAGATAACCGACCTTGGCAGCTTTTTGAACTGCTGCGGTGCAAGGATCTCGGGTCATGGGACTTCGACTATCGTTATAAGCGGTGTGGAAAAGCTGCACGGCTGCGAGTACGAGGTAATGCCCGACAGGATAGCGGCGGCGACCTACATGGCGGCTGCGGCGGTCACGGGCGGAGAGCTTGATCTGAAAAACGCAAGGGCGCAGGATCTTGAAGCGGTAATACCTGTATTTGAGCAGATGGGCTGTGCGGTGTTTACTTACGATGAAAGGATATATATAAACAGCAAACGTCCGCTGAAGGCAGTAAAAACTATACGCACGATGCCGTACCCTGGGTTCCCCACGGACGCGCAGGCTGTTGTTATGGCGGCGCTTACAAAGGCAAAGGGCACGAGCGTTGTGGTGGAAAACATTTTTTGCAGCCGATATCGCCACGTTGATGAGTTGGTGAGAATGGGCGCAGATATCAAAACGGAAGGAAAAGTCGCAGTCGTTGAGGGAGTGAAAAGACTCTGCGGCGCAAGGGTGAGGGCGTGTGACCTGCGCGGAGGCGCGGCGCTCGTGCTTGCAGGGCTTGGTGCGCAGGGCGAAACAGAGGTCGAAAAGGTATGCTATATCGACCGCGGCTATGAGAATATAGAAATGTTTCTGCGCCAGGCAGGCGCGGATATAACCAGAATGACGGTTTAGGAAAGAGAAGCAAAGCAGGGAAAGGTAAAATGAAGGATGTTGTAAGATCTGCTCCCGCAAGGGACGCGGATAAGGGAAACAATAGAAGATCAGGGCGCGAACAAGGCAGTATCGTGGGTTATTGCGCTATTGCCTTTGTTTTTGTGTCCTTGATAGTTCTGGTGCTTTGCCTTACGGTGTTTTTCAAGGTGAAAATGGTCGAGATAAACGGCGTGACACTCTACCGCGACGACCAGATACTCGGCGTGGGCGGCATACTCAAGGACGAAAATCTCGTGCGCACGGATACCGCGCTGATCAAGAAAAGGCTTGAGGAGAACCTTGTTTTTATCGAGGAGGCAAAGGTCGAAAAGAAGTACCCGTCTACGCTCATAATCAGCGTTACAGAGGCTCAGAAGGCTGCGGATATAGTTGTGGACGACAAGGTGTGTGTGGTGTCGGCATCGGGCAGAGTGCTTGAAATGGGCAATGCCAGAACTACGGGCGGCATACCCGTTGTGAGAGGCTTTGAACTGACCAGCAAAAAGGTCGGTGATAAGCTTGCGAGCAAGGACGAAAGCAAACTGAAGATCTACAATGATCTTATGAAAAACATCAGCGCCATCAGCATGGATAAGATAACCGAGATAGACCTCAGCAGCCGTTCGGGAATAATCATGCTGTATGACGGCAGGATAACGCTGGAGCTGGGAAGCTCGATGGATCTTGATTACAAGCTCAACTATTTCAAGTCGGTCATCGACAGCAAGCTGTCGGGAGACTTCAAGGGCAAGCTGGTCTATAACGGCTCTGACAGCGGAATTTCGGCTATACCCGAAGGTGCCGCCAAGAAGGACGACGCTAAAGATGATACGGCCTCTGCCGAAAAAGACAAGGATAAGGACAAGGATAAGCAAACTGATGCGAATGCCGCAAATGCAGCAAACGATCAGGCGGCAGATGCCAATGCAAACGCAAATGCAAATGCTAATGCGGATACCAATGCAAACGCTAACGCCAATGCCGACCAGAACGGCAGCACGAATTACGGCTATATGCAGCAGCAGGATCAGGGCGGCACGCAGAATTACGGATATACGCAGCAGCAGGATCAGGGCGGCACGGGATATGACTACGGCAACGGCACCACCGATCAAAACTACGGCGGCTATGATTATAATTACAACAATGGCGGTACCGGCTATGATTACGGCGGCGCTTACGGTAATTACGATTACAACAATTATAATAACGGCAGCTACGATTATAACGCCTACGGCAATTACGATTACAACAACTATAACTACGGCGGTTATGACTATAACAACGGCGCTGCAAATTACAATGCCAACGGCACATATGACTATAACTACAACACCGGAGGCTACGGATACTGATACTGCGGAATTTGTTGAGTGTGTACAATTTTAGTGGAAAAATTGTTTGATTAATTGTTTTTTAATAGAATTTTTAAACCAATGTCAATAAAGCACTTTACATTTGCAAAAATATGTGATAATATAGTACTATCTAATAATGTGCAGACTGGGCGTATTGTGTCAAAGCGGCACAGTTTATACACTTTGGAATGTGAATAATTACAGATAAACATAATATAGGAGGATAAGGAATATGGGTTACGAAATCGTAGACGAGCCGGTAGCAGGCGCAAAGATAAAGGTCATCGGTGTCGGCGGCGGCGGCGGAAACGCTCTTAACGGCATTATCGCACAGGGTATCAAGGGTAATGTTGAGTATATCGCTGTTAATACAGATGCACAGGCTCTTAAAAAGTTTGATGCGGAAAATACTATTCAGATAGGCAGAAAGCTCACAAAGGGTCTTGGCGCAGGCGCAAAGCCTGAGATCGGTGAGTCCTCGGCACAGGAGAGCAAGGACGAGATCGCTGAAAAGATCAAGGACGCTGATATGGTGTTCATCACCGCAGGTATGGGCGGCGGCACAGGTACAGGTGCGGCTCCTGTTATCGCGGAGATCGCAAGAGAGCTCAACAAGCTCACCATCGGTGTTGTTACAAAGCCTTTCAAGTTCGAGGGCATCAAGAAGATGGACAGAGCTGAAAAGGGTATCGAGGCGCTCAAGAAGAACGTTGACGCTCTTATCGTTATCCCAAACCAGAATCTTATAGATACTGAAATGAAGAATCTGACGATGGCACAGGCTTACGCTATCTCTGATAACGTACTCAAGACCGATGTTATCGCTATCGCAGAGATCATTACAAGACATGACGAGATCAACGTTGACTTTGCCGATGTTACAACTATCCTCACCAATGCAGGACAGGCACACATCGCTATCGGTCACGGCGAGGGCAAGGACAAGGTACAGGATATCCTCAATCAGGTCGTTACATCAAGTCTGCTTGAAACATCTATCGCAGGTGCAAGAAGACTTATCGTTAACGTTACTATGTCGCCTGATCTCACCGTTCTTGATATGGCAGAGCTTACAGAGGCGATTTCCAATGCGGCTGACGACGGCGCTGATATCATCTTCGGTAACGGCACTGACGAGAACGCAAAGGATACTATGGACGTAACTGTTATCGCTGCTGATTTCACAGATAATGCAGAGCCAGCACCTGCAAAGCCTGCAAATCCTTTCGCAAAGTTCGCTCCGAAGACTGCGGAGGAGGAGAAGAAGGCAGACGCAAAGGCTGACGCAGAGGCTATGCAGAAAGCCGGCGTGAAGGCTGCTGACAACCCGAATTACTATGACGATATCTTCAATATCTTCAAGAAGTAATTGAAAAAGCAAATAGTATAATTACGATGAGGCAAATCAGCAATGGTTTGCCTTATCTAAACTTTATGCACAAACTATAGATAGTCCTTTGCGAGCCGTGGCAGAACTATATATAGAAATTGACAGAAAATCATTTGTTTTACGAAACTTTTTATTGAAAAACACTTGAATTTTCGTGAATGTTTTGGTATAATGGATATAAGGTCGTTATGGCACGCTGTATCGGTGAAGGACAGGAAAGATGTCCGAAAAAAATCCCCGAAAATGTTAGCCTTTGAGGGCGGCTTTTGACATAAATATTTAATGATTATTGTATTTTGGAGGGAAATATTATGGCAAGCAATGGATTTTTGAGAACGGTTAGAGTTGGTGGATTTGATAAGCAGGACGTTCTTGCTTACGTTGACGACCTTACCTCAAAGATTTATACCCTTGAGGCACAGGTAAATGACCAGAATGAGACCATCGAGAGACTTGAAAAATCAGCAGGCAGCGCTCAGAAGCAGGATTTTGAGGGCAAGAAGGAACTCGAGAAGAAGGTCGAGGATGCTAAAAATAAGGTAGCAGAGCTTATGGCTTCTACCGATACTATGAAGGTCAGGATCGCTGACTACGAGCAGCAGATCGGCGAAAAGGATGCCGAGATAGAAAGACAGAAGAACGAGATCGAAGAGCTGAAGGAAAAGCTTGAGCAGGCTGAAAAGAATGCAAGCAGCGGCGGCAACAACAACGCGGCTCTTGAGCTGGGCAACGTATTTATCGAGGCTCAGAATACTGCTAACAAGCTCGTTTCAGAGGCTAAGGCTAATGCCAAGGCTATGGAGGAAGAGGCTCAGAACCTTCAGAACCAGATTCTTGACGATGCTAACTCACAGGCTGAAAAGCTCGTTACATCTGCACAGGCTGAGGCTGACGCTACACTCACAAACGCTAAGCAGAACGCTGCTAATATGGTAGCTCAGGCAAAGGCAGAGGCTGAACAGACCACATCTACCGCAAATGCAGAGGCTGAAAGAGTCAGAAGTGAAGCTAACGCAGAGGCACAGAAGGTTACAAGTGAGGCTAACGCAGAAGCACAGAGAGTTACAACAGAGGCTCGTATGCAGGCTGATAAGACCATCAAGGATGCACAGCAGAGCGCTGTTACCATCAAGGCACAGTCCGCTGATATCAGAAAGAACGTTAAGGAGCAGTTCACTGCACTCAGCGATAACGTTCAGAAGCTCGTTACTACACTTAATGACCTGTACGGAACAAGCATCGGTTCTGTAAACAATGCAAGAGATCTTATCGATGACGGTCTTGCACTTGTTGAGGATCAGCCGGAGGCATAAGGGCTATGCCTGATTTTGAAAGAGTTGATTCGTCAGAGCTTAAAGCCAGAAGCGCAGAGTTTCGCTGCGGCGATAAGATACTTCTGACAGGATATGTGTACACCGCGAGAGATGCTGCGCATAAACGCTTTGCTGCGCTGCTCGATGAAGGCAAGGAGCTTCCGATACCTTTGAAAGACGCGGTGATATACTACGCAGGTCCTACACCTGCGCCGCAAGGCAGACCGATAGGTTCGTGCGGTCCGACAACATCGGGACGTATGGATAGGTTTGCGCCGAGATTGCTTGATCTCGGACTTGGCGGTATGATAGGAAAAGGCGAAAGGTCGCAGGAGGTCGTTGACGCTATCGTGCGCAACAAAGCGATCTATCTGTGTGCGATCGGCGGTGCGGGCGCGCTTGCGTGCAACTGCATCAAGTCCTGCGAGGTCGTTGCTTTTGATGATCTTGGCTGCGAATCGGTGAAAAAACTCTATGTGGAGGATTTTCCGCTGATAGTTGCCGATGACTGTGAGGGCAATGACATATTCAAAAGCGGCAGGAAAGAATTCTGTACGCTGTGATATGATAATACGGCAGTCGCATCAGATCGGTGCGGCTGCTTTTTTTGTTCGTCAAAATGACAATAATTGCGCGCCCAAATGTGTAAGTTGTTACAAATATTTTTATTTGTAAATTTTATTTTAACGTTTCCCTTGACTTTCGATATTGGAAATGGTATCATATATGTACATTGGTGTATGGGGCGGTTTTGATATGGATAGTGCGCTTTCGGATTATAAGTCGATGAGCGATGAACAACTTGTGCGCAGCGCGAAAAATGATAAAAAAGCCGTGTCGGAACTGATCGTCAGATATCTTCGGACCGTGCATTTTCTTGCGGGAAGATATTCTGCGGGCATCTATGAGGATCTGGTCCAGGAAGGGTTTATGGGACTGCTGAAGGCGGTCAATACTTACAGACCCGATGAAAATGTCAAGTTCTCAACATACGCAAATGTGTGCGTCAAAAACAGGATCATCAGTTCTCTGAAAAGAAACAGCCTGATAAACGGTGAAGAGTTCACAGAGGAGATAGTGCAGTCGATGTTTGAAAACCAAATGGCTGCGGATCCCGAAAAGATCGTTATAGAAAACGAGAGTATGGACGAGGTCTATAAAAAGATCACTTCGGCTCTTTCGGAGCAGGAGTGGAGGGTATTTCAATTATTTTTAACCGGAATGGCATATAATCAAATGGCATTAAATCTTGGCGTTAGTGTTAAGTCGATAGACAATGCGATGCAAAGGGTAAGGCGAAAATTGAAATCCGTGCTGAAATAAGTGAGAAAGATACGCAGGTATCTTTTATATAGCCGAATAGCTTAATTGCAGAGCGTTGTTTATCAAAGGTGTCGGTGCAAGTCCGACGAGGCAAAATTTTTTTAATCGAGGTATAGTATTATGTACGAGGACAAGACATTAGTATGCAAGGACTGCGGTAACGAGTTCGTATTCACAGCAGGCGAGCAGGAGTTCTACGCTGAAAAGGGCTTCACAAACGAGCCGCAGAGATGCAAGGCTTGCAGAGATGCAAGAAAGCAGGCAAGCAAGATGCGGCGGAGAGGCTGTTATTCCTTTCAAGCCAAGAGAGGACAGACCTGTTTATTGCAGTGAGTGCTTCGCTAAGATGAAAGAGGAGCAGTAATACTAATATCAAAAGTAAAAGAGCCGCCAATATGACGGCTCTTTTTTATGTTACATTTCGTTTAGTACAGGCGGGAGAGCGCAAGCAGCTTGTTTGCAGTCTGCGTGTCAGCACCGCCTCTGAGCATTCCCTGTGCTGCGGTGCGAAGCTTTGCGGCGCGGTCTTGCAGATAGCGCTTTTCTTCATCGGTCCTGCCCTTGACAAAGCCATAGTGCAGATATTCATCGCTGCACTCGTAACCGGGCTCGGCAAATGTGACCTGCATTACAGAGTACACAAATCGTCCCGAAACGCAGGCGCTTTCGCAAAGCACGCTGTATCCGCTTTCGTAAAGCTTTTTGCGCAGTATATCGGGCTTGGTCATCGGCTGAAGGACAAGGTTTATGCCCTCCTTTAGCCAGTCGCATCGGGTGACTATCTGTGCGATAAGCTCGCCGCCCATTCCCGCTATGACAACATCGGTGATGTCGCCTTTCTCAACGCTGTCAAGTCCGTCTGAAAGAACGGCGGTTATTTTGTCCGACAGACAGCGCTCTTTTATATGCGCGATAGCTGAATTCAGCGGCCCCTGCGCTACATCACAGGCAAATGCTTTTTTGCACAGACCGTTTTCGATCATATAACAGGGCAGATACCCGTGATCTGTCCCGACATCGCAAAGCACGTCGCCTTTACAAAGACGCGCGCAGGCAAGCAGTCTTGCGTCCATATATGCACCTCAAAAAATACCGCCGTAACGCATATACGGCGGCTCGTTTTTTTACTTGGATAAATGCGCGTTGATCTTTTTGACCATATCATCAGCGTTCACACCGTGTACCTCGCACGCCTCTTCAAGAGTTTCGCCTCTTGCAGACGGGCAGTAAAGACAGTGCATACCCATTTCTGTAAAGTACGGTGCAACGCTTTCGTCATAGTCCATAATGTCGCCGATTATCGTATCCTTTGTAACTTCAAAAGCCATTTTTATTACCTCCTTGACTGGTATGATTATAGTATACAATAAAAGTATGAATAATTCAAGTATTTTTGAAATGGAATAATCAGGCGGGATATGTACACAATATGTTAGAAAAAAGATCGAAAGGCGAGAGGTATGCGACCTGATTATTTTAAGACGACGCTTTTGCGTGCAAATATAAACGATTCGCTTGATGAACTGCGGCGGCTGTGCGGCGATACTGCCGACCTCAATGTTATGGAGGTGACGGTATGCTCGGTAAAATGCGCGGTGGTGACGATAGAGGGGCTTGTTTCGACCTCGGCGATGGCTGACCTTGTTTTTCAGCCGTTGATGGAATTGAAATTCTGCACCGAGCCGCGTGAGATATTTGATTTTCTCACGCAGAAAAGTCTGCTTTCTACCCAGCGCCTGACGGTGAACAGCTATGCCGAGCTTGTGAGATTTTTGTTTTCGGGATTCTGCGCGGTGCTTATCGACGGGTTTACAAAAGCGGTCGTGTTCGGTGTACAGGGCTTTGAAAAGCGCAGCATCACTACTCCCGACAGCGAGCAGACGGTTCGCGGCGCGCAGGACAGCTTTAACGAGATAATAAGAAACAATCTTGCGCTTGTGCGGCTGCGAATGAAAACTCCGCAGCTTCGGTTTGAGATGCTGCAATGCGGAAAGCTGTCGCAGACGGACGTTTGCATAATGTACCTTGCAGACCGTGCCGATGCAAAAATGGTGCAGCAGGTGCGCGCCCGGCTGAAAGAGATACAGCTTGATACGGTGCTTTCAAGCGGTTATGTTGAGCCGTTTGTTGACAAGGCGTACCGAAAGTCGTTCTTTTCATCGGTGATGACGACGCAGCGCCCTGATATGACCTGCCTGCGATTGAACGAGGGCAGGATATGCGTGCTTGTTGACGGCTCACCGTTCTGTCTTGTTTGTCCGTCGCTGTTTATTGACAGCTTTCAGACGATGGACGATTACTGCACAAAGCCGTACTATGCGACCTTCATCCGCTGGCTGAAATACTTTGCGTTCCTGCTGGCAGTCGGGCTGCCGGGGCTTTATCTTGCGCTGGTGATGTTTCACCCCGAGGCGTTCACGCTAAAGCTGCTGCTTAATCTGTACGTTTCGGAGGAGGCAACGCCGTTTCCGCTTGCGGTGGAGATGACGCTGCTGGTCATAATGTTTGAGATAATGCGCGAGGCGGGAATACGTCTGCCAAAATCGGTAGGCGGTGCGGTTTCGATAGTCGGCGGACTGATAGTGGGCGATGCGGCGGTAAAAAGCGGACTTATCTCGGTGCCGCTGCTGATAGTTGTGGGTATAACCGCGACCTCTGCATTTGTCATTCCGCAGCTTGACCAGCAGATATCTGTACTGCGGCTGGTCTTCATACTTGCAGGCAGTACGGCAGGTCTTTTCGGGATAGCGGTCTGCTCGGTGCTGTTTACGGCAAACGTCTGCGCGATGAACGAGATGTCGGTATCCTATCTGGCGCCTGTTCTGCCATTTGATAAGGCGCGTGCGGGCAGCGCACTTTTCAGGCGCAGCTTTTACACTTATGCTGCAAAACAAGAAACTGTGGGGGATAACTGTGAAACAAATAATGAATAACACACTTTCGCCCTTGCAGCTTGCGGTGTTGATGCTGTGTGCGCGTTGTTTTTCGATGATGACGTATTTCCCTTTCACAGGGAGCAATGCGCTTGTATTTATGATAGCGATAGCAATATCGGCCGCACTTCAGGGGATACTGCTGATACCTGCGGCGGTGCTTTGTTCAAGGCGGGGTAAGGGACTGTGCGAGATAGCGTTTTGCACAAGCAGGGCGCTCGGTCTGCTTGTGAGCGGCGCTTTCCTTTTGTACTTCATATGGGATATTTTTATCACGACAGGTACGTTTGCGTACTTTATGGACAGCTATTTTTCAAACCAGATCGCAAGGCTGCCTGCGGTGATCTGTGCAGGCGGTGCAGCGCTGTATCTTGGCGGTATGAGCAGCTCGGTGCTTGGAAAGTGCGCGGGGATATTCTTCTGCATTTTTGCGTTCTTTGCAGGCATACTTGTTTTGAGCGCGATAACATATCCCGATACTGCGAATTTTCATCTTGCGCAGCGTGATATCCCAAATGCGCTGGCAAACGATATCAAGGGTGAATTTATCCGTAATCGCGAGCTGGTGATGCTTGTATTCCTGCTGGGAGATGTCAAGGGGTCAAAGCCAAAGTCGGTGTTTTGCTATCTGGCTTTGAAGCTGGTGATACTTGAGGTGCTGCTTGGGTTCGCAGCGCTCGTGCTTGGTGAGTTTGCACTTGCAACAGACACGCCGTTTTTCTATCTCTCCTGCCTGTCCAACTCGTCAGTGGTAGAGCGCTATGACGCGGGATTTATGTCGGTGTGGACTGTGCTTGCGGTCGTTCGGCTTGCGGCGGTGCTGCATTGCTGTGCACGGTGCGTGCGGCTGCTCACGGGCGGCAGGGCAAAGGGCGCGGCTGTGTATGCGGTGCAGATCATACCTGCGGCAGCAACGCTGTACCTTTTGTCAAAGCGCCGCTGGAAAGGGCTTGCGTATCTGAATGAAAGCCCGTGGCTGCTGGTGTGTGCGGTCGGTTTGATCCCGCTTGCGGTGATGCTTGTTAAAAAGAGGAGGGGAAAGGTTGAAGATTAGCAGGTTTGGTGTGCATATGGCGCTGTTCTGCGCGGCGGTAGCTGCGATCGTTATCTTTTCGGGACACGATCATACAGTCGAGATACAGAACAGACTGCTTTGCCACGCGCTCGGCATAGATCATTCGGACGGCAGATTTGAAGTGAGCGCGCAGGTGTTCAAGCCCTCGGGAACAGGCTCTGACACGCCTGTTGACATCACAAAGAGCAACATCGAGATAGTTAGCGGCAGCGGAAAAACAGTCAGCGAGGCTTTGGAAATGTGCGAAAACACGCGCGGAAAGGAGATCTTTCTGGGGCATTTGCAGCTTATTTGTCTGGGTAAGGGTGTGGATCTTTCAAAACCGCAGGAGCTGTTTGAATTCTGCCTTAAAGATAAAAGTGTTTATCTCGGCGTTGATATCTGCCAAAGCGACACAACGGCAAAGGAGCTTATGAAGGTCGAACTGTCCAACGATATGCTTGCGACGGAAAACTATGTAGAGGTGATCGAAAGAAATGCCGAAAAGTCGCGTACCGTCCGATGCCGCCTGCTTGATCTGCTGAGCAGCGCGTCGGGTGAACAATGCGTGGCGATACCTGTTCTTACGGTAGTTCAGCCCTCACAGGAGGACAAAGAGCTGACCGAGCCTGTACTTTCGGTGAAAAATACGGCTCTGATAACAGGGGGCAAAGCGGCGGATGTGCAGCTTGACCCCGATAACTCGGCGGCATTGTTTTTGCTCCGCGACGGCAGCAAGGAGGCTGATATGGTACTGCGTGACGGCGGCGAGGCGTTCAGCGTAAGTATCAGCAAAAAACGATGCAGTGCCAAGACCATGCAGGGCAGCAGCGGACTGCTTTATAAGGCGAAACTGACGGTGGTTGTTCATAGAATGAAGGACGCAGCAAATGTTGAAGACCCTCAGAAGATAAGTGGATTGGTCACGCAGGAGCTGACAAGGCAGTTCGGAAGCATTTTCAAAACTTGTGTGAACGAGCAGGCGGCGGATGCTTTCGGCATCAGAAAGAGGCTTCGCCAAAGCTACCCAAAGACATTTCTTGAATATGAGCAGGAGATCGGAAGCTTGTATAAAACGGCGCAGGGAAGGCTTGAAATAGAATGCCTTGTGGAGTAGACGGTTCGGCTGGATCGTCTATTTTTAGTTTACAAATTGTTTAAAAAGAAATTTGCATAAAGCTGTTGACAAACCCTGATATGCGTGATATAATAATTAGGCACTCTCCGAGAGGGGACAACATCAAACAAGCTGATGTGGTGCGACAGTATCTTGAAAATTGAACAATAAACGAAACGAAACCCTTGGAAATACTTTGAGTATATCGAAGTACGAAGAAGTCAAGCAGAAGACGAAAAAA
>CADAEJ010000024.1 GCA_902786965.1 uncultured Ruminococcus sp.
CCGCAGGAAGAACAGGCACCATCTGAAGAAGTCTCTGAAAAAGAATAACACAATAGCTTAACAACAGCACCGTGCGGCCAACACAGACCGCACGGTGTTTTTTCTGAATATGTCGTTTGTCAGATACCTTTGCCCATAGCAAACGCTTGCTTTAATATAAAATTACCATTTATCTCTCCTGCATCATTAACGCCTCCGCAGAACAGTGTGCCTGCTAATTCAGCTTTTTCAAAGCAGTCCACCCAGCCCTCAATGCCCGAAAATGCTTTTTGCGGAACATATTCCTCGTTTTCCGCAGCAGTCGCAAGTGCATACACCTTACGGAACTTATAATCAGATGGGTACAGGGGATTTGCTCTGTCAAGCATCGTTTTAAGCGCTCCACTCATTTCGTAGTAGTAGATCGGAGTTGCAAACACAAGCACATCAGCATTTAGCATTTTTTCACGGATCGCATCTGCATCATCATGCATAAAACAACGTTTTGTTTTTTGACATGCAAAGCACCCAATGCAGAATTTTATTTCCTTGTCGCGCAAAGAGATCACCTCTGCCTCATGTCCCGCAGACCTTGCTCCGTCTGCAAATGCAACTGCAAGCTGTTCGGAATTGGCGTTTTTACGCAAACTTGACGATATAACAAGTACCTTTTTACTCATAGCATTTTTATCTCCAATACATATTTTGCGATTACTCTTATACATCTAACAACAGATCATGATTTATCATAAATACTTCTTATCACCCTTGCAGGGCAGCCGACTGCAATCATTTTTTCGGGGATATCCTTTGTAACGACCGAGCCAGCCCCGATGATCGCATTGTCCCCGATAGTCACACCCGGAAGGATAGTGGAATTAGAACCGATCCAGACGTTTTTACCGATGTGCACAGGCTTTGGTATAAGATCATGACGCTCTTGCGGCAGACAACCGTGATTGAGCGTTGCAATGACCGTGTTATGACCAATCAGCGAGCCGCTGCCTATCCAGATACCGCCCTGATCCTGAAACTTGCAGCCTGCGTTGATAAATACGTCTTTTCCAAAGTGAAGGTTCTTTCCACAATCAGTATAAAACGGGGGAAACAGCCCTATCTCAACAGGCTCACCGACGAGTTCGCTCATCAGCTCATTTATCTCATCAGGTGTATGATATTTGCAGTTTATCTCCATAGTGATGCGGATAGCGTCCTGACTCAGTTTATGCATCGTCTGATGTATCTCTCGATCTGCTGTGACCTGTTTGCCACTGTTCATATATTCAATAAATTCCTGATTATTAATGCTTCTCACCTGCCTTCTGTGTTTTATTATATCACTATTTTTTGTCAGATTACAAATACTTATTTCAAATACGCCGTTATGCATTGTGAGCATACACCGGGAACACGGCATTTTATACTTGAAAACAAGATCGGCAGGTGGGTATGAATAAAAAAATCAGGGGCATTTTCAGCCCCTGATCGTGCTATCCGTAGATGCTTTCTTTCAGTTCTTTGTTGTACTTTTCAAAATCAATTCCAAGTACCATCATTCCGTCTATTACCATGTTCTTGAAAGAGCCGGTATTAGGTATAGACTGTTCAGTCCTCGGGTAGCTGAGATAATCAGATACCTTCAGCAGCAGCCAGAAGATCTCACTCTTTTCAAAGTTTGTAGATACGTTCGGAAGTATCTTTTCAAGGAAATCACTCAGTTCTGACAGACTCATACCCTTTGTCTTTCTGAATATCTCATCCATTACAGTACGCTGCCTTTGA
Source organism: uncultured Ruminococcus sp. (assembly GCA_902786965.1). Lineage (GTDB taxonomy): Bacteria > Bacillota > Clostridia > Oscillospirales > Ruminococcaceae > Hominimerdicola. The sequence goes on from CADAEJ010000024.1 coordinate 1,762, forward strand.
GTTCTTCCGAAATCAGTACCAATGTATCTGATACGTGAGTAGGCGAGTGCCTGTTCACCGTTGAGTGTATACTTTCCGCCCTGTTTGAGCTTTTCACTGTTTTTTGCACCGCTGTTGATGTAAGGAACCTCTTCATCGGTAACTCGAATATCAACTCCGCCTATCGTGTCAATAGTGTCTTTGAATGAATCGAAATTGATCGTTACATATTTGTCAATCCGTATACCGAAGTTAGCCTGTATAGTCTTTACAAGAAGCGGCGGTCCGCCGTAAGCATATGCGGCATTTAGTCTTTGCGGTCCGATATCGGGTATCTGTACCCATGTATCACGCAGGAAAGATGTCATAATGACTTTCTTGGTCTTTTTGTTTACCGAAACAAGTATCATGCTGTCTGAACGTCCGCGGTCAACAGATGGGTTTCTTGAGTCTGTGCCTATAAGCATAATGTTCAGAACGTTGTCGTCGCTTTTCAGTTCTTTGGCATTCTTTTCAAGATTCTTTCGGATCTTTGCTTCCAGATCATCAATTTCATCCTGTGGAGAGTTCGGATAAACTACATTTCCATCTTCAGGAGCAATAGAATCATAGATCTCGTAATCAGAATCCTTTTTGAACTCAATAAGATTGATATAGTGGAAAACAATTGCAATAACAACACCAAGTGCGATCAGCAGAAAAGCAATAATTATAATTGCTATCAGCAGACCTTTCTTTTTCTTGGACCAGCCTTTCTTCTTTTTGTTATCAGAAGCAGGTCTTGGTCTGCGCTCCTGATTTTCACTTTCGCTGCGCGGACGCGGTCTTCTTTGTGCATTGTGCTGATCCCGTCTTTCTCCGTGAGGTCTTGTGCGCCCAGCTCTGTCCCGCTGAATGCGCGGCCCTCTGCTTCTATCCGGTGCCTGATCGTCACTTCTTGCTATATTTTCATCAGATATTTCTCTTTGATCATTGATCCTGTTTTCATCTTCATTAAAATCCATAAGTCCGCAACACCTCCGTTAGCGTATATTCAGTATTATTATAATCTTATTTGCACAAAAAATCAACCGTTTTGTTATAATTTACAATATATGACCTTTACTATTGTATGATTATACAATATTATAAACAATAAAAACCTCAAAACTATTGAAAATCAGAAATATTTATCTGCGTGCTTGACTTGAAAATAAAAAAATGTTATTATAATTTATGCTGAAAAAGTATATTTTAAGGTGTTTTACCGTAAGAGAGGGAAGATTTTATGAAAAAGCCATTCATCACAAAACAACAGGCTGTTGAAATCATAAAGCAATATCCGACACCTTTTCACATCTACGATGAAAAAGGTATCAGAGAGAATGCAAGAAGGCTAAACAAAGCTTTTAGCTGGAATAAAGGCTATAAGGAGTATTTTGCAGTTAAGGCGACACCTAATCCGTACATTCTGAAGATACTTAAAGAAGAGGGCTGCGGTGTTGACTGCTCATCTCTTACAGAGCTTATGCTCAGCGAATGCTGCGGTTTCAGCGGCAGCGATATTATGTTCTCCTCAAACGTTACACCTGATGAGGATTACAAGTTTGCAAGAAAGCTCGGAGCTTATATCAACCTCGACGATTTTACCCATATCGAGCATCTTGATAAGCTTTGCGGCATACCTGAAACTATCTGCTGCAGATACAATCCGGGCGGAAAGTTTGAGATCGCAAATCAGATAATGGATAACCCCGGCGATGCAAAGTACGGTTTTACCCACGATCAGATAATTGAAGGCTTCAAGCTTTTGAAGCAAAAGGGAGCAAAGTATTTCGGAATACACGCATTCCTTGCTTCAAACACTGTATCAAATGCATATTACCCCAAGCTTGCAAGGATCCTTTTTGAGCTTGCTGTCGAGATCAAAGAGAAAACAGGTGTTGAGTTCAAATTCATCAACCTTTCGGGCGGCGTAGGTATCGCATATGAGCCTGACAAGCCGCAGAACGATATTATGGCGATAGGTGAGGGCGTACATCAGGCATTTGATGAGATACTTGTTCCTGCGGGAATGAGCGATGTTGCTATCTTTACAGAGCTTGGCCGTTATATGCTCGCTCCTTACGGACACCTTATCACAACTGTAAAGCATTTGAAGCATATCTATAAAGAGTATGTCGGCGTTGATGCTTGTGCCTGCAACCTTATGAGACCTGCAATTTACGGTGCATATCATCATATTACCGTTCTTGGCAAAGAGGACAAACCTTGTGACCATAAGTACGATGTTACGGGCGGTCTTTGCGAGAACAACGATAAGTTCGCTATCGACAGAATGCTTCCCGAGATCGAGATAGGTGATATTCTTGCTATACATGATACAGGTGCCCACGGCTTCTCGATGGGATACAACTACAACGGAAAGCTGCGTTCTGCCGAGATACTTCTCAAGCAGGATGGTACCACACAGCTTATAAGAAGAGCAGAAACTCCTGCTGATTACTTTGCAACATTTGATTTTACACACATCGTTGATAAGTATTTGAATAAATAATCACCAAAACAGCTGCGGAAATGATCTGCGGCTGTTTTTGAATAATCAGGTAATAATGCGCCAATAGTTTCAGTATAATTGTAGCGGAGGTATATGCTATGAAGACTTATCTGAAATTATTGGCGATCTTGCTGTCACTGCTTCTGACCGCGTGCAGCACAAGTTCAACGTATGACGGCGGTACAGCAGAATTTGTTTATAAAAGTTCACCGCAGCCTGTTTTATATGAAACTAAAGACAAGAGTAGTGATATTAAAGCCGAAAGACAGGTTATAAAATATGACAGAATCAAAGCGGTATGGCTTTCATATATCGACCTTGCGCCGATGCTGACAGGCAAGACCGAACAGCAGTTCCGCACCGCATTTGAAACTGCCTGCCGAAATGTTTCGCAGCTTGGCTGCAACACGATATTTGTCCATATCCGTCCCTTTGGTGATGCGATATACGAATCAGATCTTTATCCGGCATCAAAATATATTAGCGGTAAAGCTGCGCAGAAAGGCTCATTTGATCCGCTTAAAATAATGGTAGAGCTTGCGCACTCGTACAAGCTGTCATTTCACGCCTGGATAAATCCTCTGCGCCTTGAGAGTGAGGAGGTATTTGCAGAGTATGATCAAAGCTTCCTTACAAAGAAATGGTACGACAGCCAAAACGGTTATGTATGCTCTGTGCAAGGGGACAAGCACCTCTGGCTGAATCCTGGATACAGCGAGGTTAGAAAGCTTATTGCAGACGGCGCAGCAGAAATAGTCAGAAAATATGACGTTGACGGGATACATTATGATGATTACTTTTATCCGACAACTGACGAAAGCTTTGACAAGGCGTGCTTTGCAAGCAGCAGCGCAGGTAAGACTCTGTCTATATGGAGACTTGATAATATCACAGAAATGGTTAAGCAGATATACGACGCCGTTAAAAGTGTAAACAGCGAGCTTGTTGTAGGCGCATCACCGCAGGGAAATCTTGATAATAACTATCGGTATATGTATGCAGATGTAAAAAAGTGGGGCAGCCAAAAGGGCTATGTTGATTACATCTGCCCGCAGATATACTTTGGATATAACAATCCTGTCAAGCCTTTCTTGCCTACGCTTAAAGAATGGGAAAGTGTTGTTACAGAACCGAGCGTTTCTCTTTATATTGGGCTTGCGGTTTATAAGATAGCCGGCACAGAGAGCGAATTTGTAGATACTGACGGAATAATCGCAAAGCAGATAAATGATATAAACGACTCTAAAGCGTGTAAAGGATTTGCGCTTTACGCATATAACAATCTTTTTGACGATTCTCAAAGAGCAAGTAAAGAGCTTGACAGCATAAATGCACAGATCAAAGCCTTGAAATGAATATGTAATTGTTAATTTTCTGTTACAGTGATCTCTAAAGGTGCTTTTAACTATTGTATTTTTATTTGAAGTGAGTTATAATATACTTTAAGTATTTAAAGCAATAACAAATCGGGGGAATACGATATGTTTAAAATAATCAGAAAGAAACAGCTCAATGAACAGGTAGTTCTGTTTGAGATCGAAGCTCCATTTATAGCTGCAAAGGCTGAAGCAGGACAGTTTATCATTTTCAGACTTGATGAGCAGGGCGAACGCGTGCCGCTTACAATTGCTGATTATGACAGACAAAAGGGCAGCATCACGATAATTTTTCAGACCGTTGGTGCATCGACTATGAAACTCGGAGAACTGAATGAAGGCGATTACATTAGTGATGTAGTAGGTCCTCTCGGTACGCCTACAGAGTACGACGATAATATCAGAAAGGTTGCTGTTATCGGCGGCGGAGTAGGCTGTGCTATTGCTTATCCGCAGGCTAAAAAGCTGTTCAATATGGGCGTTGAGGTCGACCTTATCGCAGGATTCAGGAATAAGGATATAATTATTCTTGAGGACGAGATGAAGGCAGTTTCGACCAATCTTCACATATGTACAGATGATGGCTCGTATGGCACAAAGGGATTTGTTACTGACAAGCTTAAAGAGCTTATTGAAAGCGGCAATAAGTATGATGAGGTCATAGCGATAGGACCTGTTATTATGATGAAATTTATATCAAAGCTTACCCAACCTTACGGGATAAAGACTCTTGTTTCGCTCAACCCTATTATGATCGACGGTACAGGTATGTGCGGAGGCTGCCGCGTAACAGTTGACGGAAAGATCAGATACGCCTGTGTTGACGGACCTGATTTTGATGGCCACAAGGTCGATTTCGATGAGCTTATGAAAAGAAATTCAACATATAAAAAGCAGGAAGCAGAGCACATCTGCAGACTGACGGGAGGAAAGAGAAATGGCTGATATGAGTTTGAAAAAGACTCCCATAACAGAGCAGCCGCCGCAGGAGCGCATATGCAATTTCAAGGAGGTCTCACTCGGATATACCGCTGATGAGGCGGTCAAAGAGGCGGGCAGATGTCTTAACTGCAAAAACAAGCCGTGTACAACAGGCTGCCCTGTTAATGTAAGGATACCGGAATTTATTGCTAAAGTTTCGCAAGGCGACTTTGAAGCTGCGTATGATATTATTAAAAGCACAAATGCACTCCCTGCCGTATGCGGCAGAGTATGTCCCCAGGAAAATCAATGCGAAGGCAAGTGCGTGCGCGGCATAAAGGGCGAGCCTGTCGGCATCGGCAGACTTGAAAGGTTTTGCGCCGATTATATGATGGACAAGCAAAAGGCTGCTGTTAAGCCTGAACCAAACGGTCATAAGGTCGCAGTTGTCGGTTCAGGTCCGTCAAGTCTTACTGTTGCAGGAGATCTTGCAAAGCTTGGCTATGAGGTCACTGTGTATGAGGCTTTTCACACAGCAGGCGGTGTGCTTATGTATGGTATCCCAGAGTTCAGACTGCCCAAGGAGATCGTTAGCAAGGAAATAAAAGCGCTTGAAGAACTCGGAGTAAAAATAATGACCAATATGGTCATCGGCAAGGTGCTTTCGGTCGATGAGCTTATCGAAATGGGCAACGAGGCTGTGTTTATTGGTTCGGGCGCGGGTCTGCCGCGATTTATGGGCATCGAAGGTGAAAGCCTTGTTGGCGTTTATTCCGCTAATGAATACCTTACCAGAATAAACCTGATGAAAGCTTATAAAGACGGCTTTGAAACGCCTATCCTTGAATCTGAAAGCGTTGCTGTCGTAGGCGGCGGAAATGTCGCTATGGACTCTGCAAGAAGTGCAAAGAGAATGGGCGCAAAGAATGTTTATATAATTTACAGGCGTTCAATGGACGAGCTTCCTGCGCGTAAAGAAGAGGTACATCACGCTATGGAAGAGGGGATAGAGTTCAAGCTGCTCAATAACCCTGTTAGAATCCTTGGCGATGAGAATGACAGAGTCAAGAGCATCGAGGTCATCGGTATGCAGCTCGGAGAACCCGATGAGAGCGGCAGAAGAAGCCCTGTTGAGATAAAAGGCTCTGAACATACTATTGATGTCGATACAGTCATTATGGCTATCGGTACATCGCCTAATCCGCTTATAAAGAAAACAACTCCGGGACTTGAAACTAACAAGCGCGGCTGCCTTATAGTTGATGAGTCAAATGCAACGACCAAAGAAGGAGTACATGCCGGCGGAGATGCCGTAACAGGCGCAGCAACTGTGATCCTTGCTATGGGCGCAGGTAAAAAAGCCGCCGCTGAGATAGATAAGTACATTAAAAGCAAATAGTAAAAATTTTTGAAATACTATTGATTTTACAGGATTTATCTGTTATAATGGTGAATAGTTTAGTTTGGAGGTAAAATAATTATGTTCAGTATTTTTGCAGATGCGGCAGCAGGATCTTCAACCGGTCAGCTGCTTATGACGATCATCCCGCTCGTTCTTATTTTTGTATTTTTCTATCTGCTTATCCTCAGACCTCAGAAAAAGCAGGAAAAGAAGGATCAGCAGATGAGAGACAACCTTGAAGTCGGTGATGAGATCGTTACAAACGGCGGTATCGTCGGTATCGTGTTCTCTATCAAGGACGATACAGTGGTTATCGAAACTGGCGGAGACAGAAGCAAGATCCGTATTAAAAAGTGGGCTATCGCAAAGGTTGAAAGCACACACGAAGATTGATCTTAAAAGAACTGCGCTTTTGCAGTTCTTTTTTTGTATCATTGCGCATAATGATTAAGTAACATCATATCGGGAGAGATCATTATGCGCCATTCACGGTTCATACGGAATAAAAGAGCTTCAATAGTGACGACCGCTGCGGGTTCCGCAGTATTTTCATGTGCAGTCATCTGCGCAGTTGTGCTGCTGCTTGCTTTCTTTGTATCTAAAATTGATGCGACCGATATAATCCTTTCTGCTATGTCAACGCTCGCCCTTTGTGCAGGTGCGTTTTCCGGAGGTTATGTCAGCGGTAAGCGCAGGCGCAGAAACGGTCTGCTGATGGGCGTTCTGTGCGGTGTTTTCGTTTTCATTATCATTGTTATTGTTAGCCATTTCTTTGCCAAAACTGTTGAAAGCTTTTCTATGACTACAAAGCTTATTCTGACAATAATCTTCGCCGGCATAGGCGGTGTTGCGGGTGTTAACTCAAAACAGGGCAAGTTTTAGTATATTTCGACTGAATTTTTAAATTTCATTCACACAAAGTTTATAAACGCATCTGCTATGTATGGTATAATATTTAAAATGATTATGGGAGGAATTCAATATGAAGCATATTAAGACTATCAATAAGGCTAACCTCAAGAAGACTGCTGCTAAGGGCGGCTGCGGCAAGTGCCAGGCATCATGCCAGTCAGCTTGCAAGACTTCATGCACTGTTGCTAACCAGAAGTGCGAGAGAGAGGCTTGAGCTGATAATTAGCTTATAAAGGGGCATTACGGTGTCCCTTTAATTTTTTTAGTGAGATGTAAAGTATAAAACGGAGGAAGTAAAATGATACATAAGTACAAGCTTTCGGGCTATAATGTTCTGCTTGATACAAACAGCGGAGGAGTTCACATAGTAGATGATCTTACCTATGATCTGCTTGATAATGTACAGCCGCCTTTTGAGGATACCTGCCCGCAGAAAATAATAGATAAGCTCGGCAAGATATACAATAAAGACGATATCACCGAGTGTTATGATGAGATAGTGTCGCTTTATAACGATAAAATACTGTTTTCTGAGGACGACTATGAGAAATTCGCTCTCACGTCTGTTGCTTCTCCAATAAAAGCTATGTGCTTGCACGTTTCGCACGACTGTAATTTAAGATGCAAGTACTGCTTTGCCGCAACTGGTGATTACCACGAGGGCAGAATGCTTATGAGCCTTGAAACAGGTAAAAAGGCACTTGATTTTCTTATTGAAAAATCAGGGGACAGAAAGTTCCTTGAGGTCGATTTCTTCGGCGGAGAACCAACGCTCAACTTTGATGTTGTGAAACAGCTTGTTGAATACGGACGTTCCAGAGAAGCCGAGGCTAATAAAAAGTTCAGATTTACCATAACTACAAACGGCATTTTGCTGACCGATGATATGATAGAGTTCATCAACAAGGAAATGAACAACGTCGTTCTTTCTATCGACGGCAGAAAAGAGGTCAATGACAGGGTAAGAGTTCGTGCTGACGGCACAGGAAGCTATGACAGGATACTGCCTAACTTCAAAAAGGTCGTTGAAACAAGAGGCAAGGACAAGGACTGGTATGTGCGCGGTACCTATACCAAGTACAATCTTGATTTCTCAAATGATGTTATGCACTTGTATGAACAGGGCTTTGACCAGATATCTGTCGAGCCTGTTATGGCTGACCCGAGTATGCCTTATGCTATCACACAGGCAGACCTGCCAAGGATATTTGACGAGTATGAGGAGCTGATGAAAAAGATAACCGAGATCAGAGATTCGGGCAAGTTTATAAACTTCTTCCACTTTATGCTCGACCTTGATCAAGGACCGTGCGCGATCAAACGTCTGCGCGGCTGCGGCTGCGGCAACGAGTATGTTGCGATCGCTCCCAACGGAGATATTTATCCATGCCACCAGTTTGTAGGTAATGAAGAGTACAAAATGGGTAGTCTCAATGACGGCTCCTTTAATGATGATATGAAAGCAGAATTTGCAGCTGCACACGTTTACTCAAAGCCCGAGTGTAAAAAGTGCTGGGCAAAGTTCTATTGCAGCGGTGGCTGTAACGCAAACAACTACATTTATGCAGGTGATATACATAACGCATACAAGCTGAGCTGTGAGATACAGAAAAAGCGCCTTGAATGCGCGATACTGATGAAAGCATTAACTATGCTCGATACTGCTGAATGATCTACAACACACTTTTCGCAAACAATTGTGAAGAGTGTGTTTTTCTTTGAATAAACTTGAAAAAGGTGCCAATAATCAAAATACCAGAAACAATTGGAGGTACTTTATGAAAAACATATCTTTAAAACTGAAAAAGTCAATTATAATAGGAACAACAGCGGCCATGATGCTGTCTTTTATCCCTGTAAAACCGAATTCGCAAAGCTGGTTCATCACGGGATTGTTTGAGCTTGAAGAAAGTTCAAATGATTCAGACATAACAATAATCAAGGACGATGAAGAAGATATTGATTTCGGTTTTGGTATCGTTGATTTTTTTAAACGAATATTCTCTTAACAGTCCAAAAATACGGACTTTAAAACAGAGAATCAGGTTGACTTGACTATCGCTTTGTGGTATAATTTGTTTAATGCAATACCGCCTTACCGTAACGACCAAAAAGCTTATGGCTGTTATGACGGAAAGCAAGCAATTTTTGATGCAAAAGGCGTTAACTTTTAGTTCTGCGGTGTTGCCCTAATAGAAAGCGGAAAGGAGCGTAACTAAATGATACGATTCATCATCGGCGGTGTGTCAAGCAACCGCGAAGAACTTTTTTCGGATGAGATCAAACGATCGGTAAAGCAGGGCAGGGAAGCGGTCGTTATAATTCCCGATCAGTTTTCCTTTGAGTATGACAAAAAGCTTTATGACAAGCTTGGTGCAATCGGCTTTAATAAGCTTACCACTGCGGGCTTCAACAGGCTGTCCGAGCTTATCCAGACGCAGTTCGGCGGCGGAAACGGAACGGGAAATGCAGAGGATAACGCAAAGATCATTCTAATGTACAGAGCAGTCAGGGCTTTAAGAAAAAGCGGTGATATCTCTTTTTATACAAAACTCGCTGACAAAAAAGGACTGGAAAAAGGTAATTTTATCAGCCAGCTTATCGAGCTTGTACAGCAAATGCGTGAGAGCGGCATAACGCCGCAGGCAGCACAGGCAGCATCAGAAAAGCTTACAGGAACGCTTTCTCAAAAAATGCATGATATCAGCCGTATTTATGCGCAATATATGACACAGCTTGAAGAGGCCGGGCTTCACGATTCGGTATCAAACATCATGAGTGCAGTAAGATCAGCCCGTGAAAACGGCTATTTTAAGCATAAAGATGTGTATATAGATGCATTTTCAAGCTTTACATACGATGAAATAAAAATGCTTGAGCTTTGCTTTTCGCACGCTGATAATGTGACCATTTCCTTTGTTATCGATTCCGATTCTGTCAAGCATGGGATTCATCCGTTCCGCTTGCCGCAGACTACGCTTGCAGTTCTTGAACGTATGGCACACGATCAAGGTTATGAAGTTATTAACGCATCTGAAAGCGAACTGTACAGTAAAGATATCGCTTTTGTAAGCAAAAACCTGTTTAACGTCACTAAACATTTGTTTAGCGAAACTTCTGATAATGTCCGTGTTCTTAATGCTGATGATGCATATTCCGAAGCTGATTTTGTATGTGCACAGATAAAACATCTAAATCTTCAAGGGTATAAATATTCGGACATCGCAATTATCCTTCGTGACATCCAGCAGGACAGCAGCGTGTTTGAAAGCACTCTTGAAAAATTTGATATTCCGTATTTTATTGATAGCCCCGACAGAGTATCATCGTCATCGCTGGTACACTATTTTACATTGCTTTTCAGCTGTATCACTTCAAGACATTACAAGACTGACAGCATTTTGAAGCTTGTTAAATCTCCGTTTTTCTCTTCCGAGAAGAGCAATGCAAACAAGCTGGAGGAGTACTGCCTCAAGTGGAATATTGACGGAGATATGTGGATCAAGGACTATTTCGGTCTTGATATCACGCTTATCGACAATGAAAGTGTTCGTAAACACATTGATTCTATCGAGGTTATTAGAAAACAGATAATTGATCCCTTTGAAAAATTCAGAGCACAATGCAGCGGTGCAGATATTTCTGCCGAAAAAATGTGCGAAGCTTTCTTTGAACTGCTGAATGAGATACATCTATCAGCCAGAGCATATTCTGTTGTCCGCAGAGCGTCACAAAGCGGAAATACAACGCAGATAGAGCTTTCAAGGGGACTTCGTCAGCTTTGGAATTCCATACTTTCAGCCGTAAAATCAATTTATGATTGCCTTGGGGAAGATACTATCTCCGTTAGGCAATTCTATGAGCTTTTCAGAGTCATGGTTTCACAAATGAAAGTATCAAACCCTCCGCAGAAAATGGATTGTATCAGGATCGCTGATGCTTCACACTCAAGGCTTTCAAACATTAAAGCAGCGTTTATTTGCCATGTAAATGACGGCGTTTTCCCAAAAAGTATTACAAGCACAGGCTTGCTTTCCCGAAATGACCTTTCTGTCCTTTGCGATACTTTTGAAAACATTCTTGGCGATTTCAGCAAAAGTTTTTCAGGTGATGTCCGCTATACGCTTATGAAGGAAGAACTGTGCTGCTACAATGCTGTTTCGACCCCTACGCAAAAGCTGTATCTTACGTATATAAACGCTGATTTGACGGGCGAAGAAAAGCTGCCTTCCTCGCTTATCAAAAATGTTTTGAACTGCTTTGAGAACAAATGTGATGAAAAGATATCTGAAATCCCTCTTGAATTTTTCTGTACATCCGAAAAAGCTGCTTTTCATACTGCGGTCGAGCATTTCAGAGATCCCGGTACGAGTGTAGAAGCGATAAAAATGTCACTGAACGGCACACAGTATGCAAGCAAGCTTGCCGGAATGGATATGAGCAGCGAAAAACTTGCACAAAGTGTCAAATCATCGCTTGACAAAGAACTGAGCACCAAAGCATTCTTCACAGACGATACTGCCGTTATCTCTGCATCTCAGATAGATACCTACTACAAATGCCCATTCGGATATTTCTGCAAGTACGGATTGAAGCTTTCACCGGTGCAGAGCATGGATATGTCGGCGATCCATAAGGGCAATCTTGTACATAAAGTACTTGAGACCATATTCTCTGTCCGCGATACTGAGGGAGAGTTTTTGATCCTTAATGACTGCGCTGAAACAGATGATGAGATCAAAAAGCTGATAGATAAATGCTTTGACAGTTATTACAAAACTGAATTCAATCTTGATTTCGGAAAATCACAGAGATTTATCTATGATTATAATTCACTCAGGAATTTAAGCTATACGATCGTTAAATACGTTCAGGCTGAACTTATAAAATCAAAATACAAGCCTTATTCTACCGAATACAAGTTTGGCAAAGATACAGCTGATAGGCTTATTCGATTTGAAACAGACGGAGGCAGAGTTATAAAAGTCACAGGTTATATCGACCGCGTTGACAAATCGGATTCAGGCGATACCGAATACATAAGGATCATTGACTATAAAACAGGAAATATCGAGCTTGAAAAGGCTAATCTCTACTGTGGATTGAATCTTCAGATGCTGGTCTATCTTGATGCCTTTCTAAAAAGTGAAAAAGATGGCAAAACAAAGGTTCCCGCAGGTATCGAGTATATGTCATTCGGCGGAAGCGTAGATAATTTTACCGACAGCAGTATCCCACAATCACAGTATTATGCTCAGGAGATCCAGAATACTCTTAAAGCGTATAAACCGAAGGGAATGTTTTCATCATCTGATGATGTTCTTGATACTTTTTCAGGTACGAGCAATTCGTATACACCGTTTGGCAGCAAGGGCAAAGGTGTTGTACCGCCTGAAGAATTTGATGCGATAAGAAAGTTTGCTCAGCACAAGATCGCCGACTTCGGAAATGCTCTTGAAAACGGTAAATTCCCAATGAATGCAGTAGGCAATGTTTGCAGCTACTGCGATTACAGAACAGTCTGCGGCAAAGAAAAGTACGAGGATACATCAGGCATAGAGCATAATAAAAATGAGCTTGTAAGCAGATTTGATGCAGCTATTCAAAAAATTATTGAAGCAAACGCAGGGGGTGATGAAGAATGAGCGAAATAAACTGGAACCCGAAACAGCAAGAAGCTATAGAGAAGAAAAACACAGGTATTGTTGTATCAGCCGCTGCAGGAAGCGGTAAAACAACTGTTATGATCGAAAGGCTCTCACGGCTTTTGCTTGATGAAAACAACAAGATACCTGCACAAAACCTTCTTGCGGTCACTTTTACCACTAAAGCTGCGGCAAGCATGAGAGAAAAGCTCAACAAGGCGATAGATAATGAGCTCAATAAGTGTTTTTCATCCGAGCAGTTCAGACTATCCGATAAGAGCAAATGGCTGCTTGAGCAAAAAAACAATCTGCAATTTGCAAAGGTATCGACTATAAATTCATTCTGTCTTGAATTCGTCAAGGATAACATCTCGTATTTTGAGTTTCAAAGCGGTCTGAGGATACTTGATGAAGCTACGGAATATATGATATATAAAAGATCATACGAAGCGGCGCTTGAAGAGCTTTGCTCCAATGACACAAAAGCATACCGCGAGCTAACTAACAGCTTTGGCAGCCTTGAATTTACCGCAAGACAGCTCTATACGTTCATCCGCACGATCCCTTTCCGTGAGCAGTGGCTTGAACAGGCAAAGGCACTGTATACAGATCCAAAGTGCATAGATGCACAGATAAATGAATATTACAGTAAATTCACAGAAGCGTTTTTGTATTCAAGACAAAAGCTCAATGCTCTCTTGGTACTTTTGCAAAAGCTTTCTGTGTACCGTGAGATACCAAAGTTCAAAGGCTCGCTTTCGACTGTATGCGAACAGCTTGATGCCAAACTTACGGCTCTGGAAAAAGCTTTTGAAAGCATGAATACCGATGAGTACTTTGAAGCTTTCGGTATAAGTATAAAAACTCTCAAATTCCAAACCAACAAAGACATTGACAAGATGGAAGTCGGTGAGCGTTCACAGCTTATTGATATGTGCCGCGAAGCTGTTGATACTTATAAGGCAATAATTGCAAAGATAGCCGAGCTGAAAAAGATAGGACTGCTTCCGGATGACCGGGCAAGGTCTAATTTAGCAGACACCGCAGCTGCATTTGAAAACCTTTACAGACTTGTAAACAGAACAGAGCAGTTTGTTTACGAGGAGAAGCTCGAACGCAATGCAGTAGATTTTTCAGATGTCGAGATTATGACCAAGGATCTTCTTGTGCAGCTGAAGGACGGCGAAACAGTGCGTACACCGCTTTGTGAAGATATACGCAAAAGCGGTGTGTACAAGCTTATAATGATCGACGAGTTCCAGGATGTAAACAATCTTCAGGAGCTGATCTTCCGCGCCCTTTCAGATGGTGATACCCTCGATCATATGGGTAAAAACGTTTTTGTTGTCGGAGATATAAAGCAGGCCATCTACCGTTTCAGGCAAACAAATCCCGAGCTTTTCAGCAAAACCGTATCAGATGCCAGCAAGGGCTTTGATGATCTTTATTCGATAGACCTGCAAGAAAACTACAGAAGCAGGGAAGGCATTATTGATTTCGTCAACTTCGTTTTCTCAAAGATCATGTACGAAAGAATCGGCGGTGTTGACTACGATGAAAAGCAAAAACTTAAATTCGGTGCAAAGTATTATCCGCAGAATGAGCAGAATAAAAACTGCGTAGAACTTATGCTTATTGATCGCCACGATGATTACGATTCAGATCTTGATGAGGAACTGTCGGTCGTTGTACAAAGGATAAAAGATATCATAACACACGCCGATGATAATAAGGTCTATGACAGCAAAACAAAATCCTTGCGTCCGTGTAGACAAAAGGATATATGCGTGCTGCTGCCGACCAACGACGGAGTTTTTGAGATGGTCAAAGCGCTGAAGGCTTACGGTTTGTCTGCCTTTTCACAGGAAAGTGTGGGATACCTTAAATCAAGTGAGATAACTATGGCGCTTAACATACTTCGAGTGATAGATAATCCGCATAATAATATTGCGATGGTATCAATGCTGATGTCTCCCGTGTTTGCTTTCACTGCAAATGATATGATGAAAATACAGGATAAACGCAAAGTCGGTGACAGCAGATCCTTAAAAAGCGTGTATAATGTTATCTCTTTCGCACATTTCACGCATATTGGGCTTGATACACCCGATTTCAAGTATGACCATATTTTTGAGGATGATGACGTTCTACGCAAGAAATGCTCTGACGTTTATCAAACACTTGAAAGCTTTACGAATATGGCAATGAGTACGAACCTTGAACGGCTTATTCGCTACATTTTCGATACCACCGAGCTTTTGAGTCTTACGTCTGTCTATCGTGACAGCAGTAAGAAAAGAGCCAACCTTCTGCTTTTCCTTCAGTATGCAAAAGAGTATGAGAATTCAGGTAACGAAGGCGTATCGGGATTTTTGCACTACATAGATTCTGTATACGACAATGACAGTGCATTCAAGCAAGCGGGCACTACGACCGCCTCGGGTGACTGCATCAATGTTATGACCTTCCACGGATCAAAAGGATTGGAATTCCCGTATGTATTCCTTTGCAGCCTTACTCATAAAAAGAAGAAAAACGGGAATAGCGGTATTTACCTGCACTATAAGGTCACACAGGATGACAGCGATATGAATGTATTCTCTTTTGATACACAGGATAGAGAACATCATATGGTAAAGGAAAACATTATTAACCGTAAGTATAAAATGTCAAACGAGCTTGAAGAAAAAAGCGAAAAGCTCCGTCTGCTTTACGTAGCTTGTACGCGAGCACAGGAAAAGCTGTTTATTTCAGTTTCTCCCGATGTCAGTGGGAATACTAAAGCAGCAACAGGCAAACTATACCTTGAAAACGCGCTCGTCAATGCAGGCAGGTGTACAAATACCGAAGAGCTTATAGAACATATCTCATCGTGCTCAAATATGCTTGAGTGGCTTATGTGCGCATTCTCGTCCGCAAGGCTCGGCAAGGATTTTTCTGACTGGCTGCGCGATGACAGCGAGGACAAAAAGCCAAAGTCGCTTGTTGACAAAGAAACTCTTGATGACATTATGTGCTCACCGGTAAAGCCTTTGCTCAACGCAGATATTGTCAGACTTACTGATGAACCTATATCCCAAGAAGCAGAGAAAAGGGAAGCGTCGAAACTGTTTGATCCCGATCTTGTCTCAAATCTTACCGAGATATATAAAAGAGATAGTGAAACGCAGGCAGAAACTCTTGAAGGTGCTATGAAGCCTGCAAAGCTCACGGTAACAGAAATAGTACGCGATGAAAAGGAAATGGCAGAAACACAGCAAAAAAGCAATGAAAACAGCGATGTCAAGAACTTTGATCCGGAATTTTTCCCGAACCTTCCAAAGCTTGATGAGAATAACTCAAAGCTCACTTCAGCAGAAAAAGGTACATTTACGCATAAGTTTATGGAAGCCGCTGACTATTCACTTGCAGAATTGAGCGTAAAAACAGAGCTTGAAAGGCTTGTAAAGCAAGGATACTTTACACCTAAAGAGGCAAGCGGCGTATACGTTGATAGGCTCCAGGCGTTCTTTGCTTCGGATTTTTACAGACGTATGAAGAATTCTGATGATCTGATGCGTGAAAAGAAGTTTATGGTCGCTATGAAAGACATAAGTGTAAGTGAAGTCCACAAAGAGCTTATGGGTGCAGACGGCATGATCCAAGGTATTGCCGACTGCGTTTTCAAAGAAGATGACGGATATGTAATAGTCGACTATAAGACCGACCGGTTCAGATCTGCTGAAGATATGGACAAGTATGGTACACAGCTTGAGTTTTACAAAGCTGCTATGGAGATAGTCCTCGGTGAAGAAAACCCTGACGGTACTATTAAAAAAGCCAATATCAAAAGCTGTTATATCTATTCTTTTATGCTTGGCATTGGCAAGGAATTTGTTTTCTGATGTACAAATGTAAAAAAACTGTTAACTGCTTGACATTGAGAACGGATAGTAGTATAATGTTTAGGTAAACAAAGCAGAACCTGATCCGTTCTCACCTTCAGCTAACGCAAAAAGGTCAACATTTGATTACTATACTTAATTGGTATGTAATTATACGGGTACGGATCTGTGTCTGTGCCCGTTTTTCATTTTACAATTTGGAGGTGCTGTGTCATTAGCAACAAGGAACATCAGATCAACGAAGATATCAAGGACAAAGAAGTCCGTTTGATAGGCGTTGACGGCAGTCAGCTTGGTATAGTAAGTTCAAGTGAGGCTCTTAACCTTGCATTTCAGCAGGATCTTGACCTGGTAAAGATCGCACCGCAGGCTCAGCCGCCCGTGTGCAGGATCATGGACTACGGTAAGTTCTGTTTTGAGCAGACAAAGCGTGAGAAAGAAGCAAGGAAGAATCAGAAGATAATCGATATAAAGGAAATAAGGATGTCCTCAACTATCGATACTCACGATTTCAACACCAAGGTAAATCAGGCTGTCAAATTTCTTAACGGCGGAGATAAGCTTAAGGTTTCGGTTCGATTCAGAAAGCGTACAGTTGCTCACCCTCAGTTTGGTGAAGAACTGCTTGCAAAGTTTAAGGAAGCGATCTCTGAGGTCGGTGTTGTTGACAAGCCATCTAAAATGGAGGGACGAAGCCTTGTAATGTTCGTTTCTCCTAAAGCTTCAAAGTAAATCATATTAAGGGAGGATAAATTAAAATGCCAAAGATCAAAACACATTCAGGTGCAAAAAAGCGTTTCAAGGTTACAGGCAGCGGTAAGGTAAAGTTCCAGCATGTAAATAAGAGACACAGACTTACACAGAAAGACCACAAGCGTAAGAGAATTCTTCGCGGTGCTGCAGTTGCAGACAAGTCGAATCTGGCTAACATCAAAATTCTCGTACCTTACAAGTAATAACGAGTTGTAGGGAAACAATCTATCAAAATTTCAGGAGGTAATAACTATGGCTCGTGTTAAGGGCGCAATGATGACTCGTAAGAGAAGAAACAAGACTCTCAAGCTTGCTAAGGGCTATTTCGGCGCAAAGAGCAAGCACTTCAAAATGGCTAAAGAAGCCGTAATGAAGTCAGGACAGTATGCATATATCGGAAGAAAGGCAAGAAAGAGAGATTTCAGAAAGCTCTGGATCACAAGAATCTCTGCTGCTGCAAAGCTCAACGGCATGAACTATTCAACACTTATGAATGGTCTGAAGAAGGCAGATATCAATCTGAACAGAAAAATGCTGTCTGAGATAGCTATCAATGACCCTGCAGGCTTTACTGCGATCGTTGAGAAGGCAAAGGCTGCTCTTTAAGATAAACTAACACGCATGTTTTAACGGATATGCGTGTTTTGTTATATATTAAGGGTAGATAAAACTAACAAAAGGCGGATAGAAACATGCATATTTCAAGCAGGGACAACCCCAAGATCAAGCAGTATATAAAGCTTTCTACAAGCAAAAAAGCAAGACGTGAAACGGGTCTGTTCGTGCTTGAAGGTGCAAGGTTATGCAAAGATGCTTTTGATCTGTGGCAGACCGATAAGCTTGAAATAACCGCTTGTTTTGCTACTGAAAAAGCTATTGAAAAGTACGGCGAATATGTCAATTCAGACTGGTTTGAAAGCTGTGAACAGTTTTATACAGTTGATGAATCAATTGCTGTAAAGATGTCTGATTCGCAGTATCCGCAGGGAGTATTTGTGATAGCAAAAATGCTTGATAATACTCTTTCAAGCGATAAGATCAAGCCAAACGGTAAGTATCTTATACTCGATGATGTGCAGGATCCCGGAAACGTAGGAACGCTTTTAAGAACAGCTGATGCTGTCGGAGTAGATTCTGTTATACTGTGCAATGACTGCTGTGAGCTTTATAACCCCAAAGTCCTGCGTTCTGCAATGGGCTCTGCTTTAAGACTTGATATAATGCTCGGCAATAGTTTTTCGCAAACTCTGGATATGCTCAAAAGCAAGGGTATAAAAGTCTATGCTTCTGTAATTGACAGCGATGCTGTTGCTGTTACAGATGCTGATTACAGCATAGGCTGCGCTGTTGTCCTTGGGAATGAGGGGAACGGTATGTCAGACGAGGACGTAAAGCTTTGTGATGAACGAATAACCATAAAAATGCGTGGAAATCTGAATTCGCTGAACGTTGCAACAGCAGGTTCTATAATACTCTGGGAAATGTGCAGGAGTGAGATTCTATGAAAGACGAACGAATAGTCTGGCTTATGCTGACAATGATATTTGGAGCAGGCAATCCGCGTATATGGTCTGTTTCCAAGGATTATGACAACGCAGATGAGTTTTACGCCGCACTCAAAGAGAATAAGGTCGAAGGTCTGAACGAAAAGGAAAAACAGCTTGTTGAGAAAATAACACAAGCTGATGCGCAAAAAGTACTGGACGACTGTGCTGCAAAAGGCATAAATGTATATTGTTATGAAAGTGAGGGCTATCCTCAAAGGCTCGGTGCTATTGCCGATGCACCTGCTGTACTGTTCAGCTATGGTAACCTTGACTTTTTAAACCATATAAGTACGATCGCTGTTGTCGGCACAAGGCAGCCTTCGCAGTATTCAATAGGTGTTGCAAAATGGCTGTGCAACGATATGCTCGACAAGGGGATAACGCTTTGTTCGGGCTTTGCAAACGGCATAGATCAGATAGCAAATGTCACATCACTTGACAAAGGGAAGCCTACCGTAGCAGTCTGCGGTACTGCGCTTGACCATGATTATCCTACCGGAAGTATGGATCTTAAAAAGAAGATCGGTGAAAACGGTGTGGTCATATCGGAGCATATACCGGGGACTAAATCTTTTCAAAATGCCTTTAAGCTTCGCAACAGGATACTTGTCGGAATATCACAGGGCGTTGTGTTTATCGAAGCCGGCATCGATAGTCATGGACTCGATAACTTCAAACACGCCGCAGCACAAGGCAAACCTGTGTTCGTTGTACCGCCGTGTGATATAACTGATAAACGGTACTTCGGTCAGCGGTATCTGCTGCGCAATGACTGTATCCCGCTATTTGATGCTGATGATATAGTTGGCAGACTTGCTCTCGAAGGATTTGACAGCTTTGCTTACACCAAGGATTTCGGTGATTTCAGCCTGCCCGTTGAGGACTCACAGTTCTACACCAAGCAGGAAATAAAGAAGCGCCTATCAGAAAGCGAAAGCAAACCAAAGACCGCAGCCGATAAAAAGATCATTCCTGAAAAGAAAGCGCCTGCTGTTGATTACTCACAGCTCGATGAAACAGAAAGTGCTATTTGCAAGGTCCTTGAAGAGGGCAAAGCGCACGCTGATACTATTTGTGCAAAAACAAAAATTGATATATCGGATGTACTTGCAGCACTTACGATGCTTGAACTTGAGGGTATAATAAACAGCCTGCCGGGCAATCAATTTGAATTAGCAAACTAAATATACAGAACGGAGAATGGAATTGTCTAATCTTATAATAGTTGAGTCACCTACAAAAGTAAAAACAATAAAAAGATATCTGAGTGGAGATTACGAGGTAGTCGCATCAATGGGACATCTGCGCGACCTGCCTAAATCCAAGCTTGCAGTTGATATAGATAATAACTTTGAGCCTATGTATGTAAACATAAAGGAAAAAGAGAATCTTATCAAGGAAATAAAGAAAAAAGCAAAAGCAAGTGATAATGTCTATCTTGCAGGAGACCCTGACCGCGAAGGAGAAGCAATATCATGGCATCTTGCGCAGCTGCTCGGTCTTGATCTGTCGCAGAAAAACAGGGTCACTTTTAACGAGATAACAGAAAGCGGCATCAAGGCAGGTATGCAGCACCCAAGGTCTATCGACCTTAATCTTGTCAATGCACAGCAGGCAAGAAGGATCCTTGACAGGATCGTGGGATATAAGCTTTCTCCGTTTCTTTGGAGAAAGATAAGGAGAGGTCTTTCTGCGGGCAGAGTGCAGTCTGTTGCAGTTAAAATGATCTGTGACAGAGAAGACGAGATAAGAGCATTTGTTTCGCAGGAATACTGGTCGATAGATGGAAAGTTTTCAGCTGTTGGCAGCAGAAAGGTATTCTCGGCAAAGCTAAACACAGTTGACGGCGCAAAAATTGAACTTGAAAACAAAGAACAGACCGATAAAATACTCGAAAGATTAAGCGGTGCAAAGTTTGTTGTTGACAAGGTAAAAAAGAGCGTTCATAAAAAATCGCCCGCAGCGCCTTTCACAACATCGACTCTGCAGCAGGAAGCATCGAGAAAGCTCGGTTTCCAGGGCAGAAGAACTATGAAAACCGCACAGGAGCTTTACGAGGGCGTAGAGATAAGATCAATGGGACAGACAGGTCTTATAACATATATGAGAACCGACAGCCTGCGTGTTTCAGATGAGGCAAGAAAGGCTGCGACCGATTTTATTCGCGCAAAATACGGAGATTCGTATGTTCCTGAAACTGCAAGAGTATATAAGTCAAAGGGCAACGCACAGGACGCACACGAAGCTATAAGACCCACTCACCCCGAGCTTACACCCGATGAGGTCAAGGCAAGCGGTGTCACAAACGATCAGTATAAGCTTTACAAGCTTATCTGGGAGAGATTTATTGCCTCACAGATGGCTAACTGCCTTATGGATACCGTTTCGGTCGATATTGCAGCTGATAACTGCATATTTAAAGCAACAGGTTACTCTGTAAAGTTCGACGGCTTTACAGTTCTTTATGAGGAAAGCCGCGACGATGACGGCGAGAAGAAAAACATTCTGCCGCCGCTGAAAAAGGGCGATACTGTGAATGTAAAGTCTCTTGAGGGCAATCAGCATTTCACACAGCCCCCTCCGCGATACACCGAAGCTACGCTCGTTAAAGCGTTTGAGGAAACAGGAATAGGCAGACCTTCCACCTACGTTCCGACTATCTCTACGATACTTGCAAGGAACTATGTTGAACGTGACGGCAAACAGCTCAAGCCCACATCGCTCGGAGAGGTTACGAACCAGCTTATGAGCGAGCATTTCAAAAAGATAGTTGATGTAAAATTCACAGCAAATATGGAGGATAATCTTGACCAGGTAGAAAGCGGCAAAAAGAGCTGGATAAAGACCTTGCAGGATTTCTACGGCGAATTTGATCATGAGCTCTCGGATGCAGAAAAGGCTATGGACGGCAAGCGTGTAAAAGTTCCGAGCGAGGAGACCGACCAGATATGTGAAAAATGCGGAAAGCCAATGGTAATAAAGATAGGAAGATTCGGAAAATTCCTTGCCTGCTCGGGCTTCCCAGAGTGTACCAACACAAAGCGCATCGTTCAGGAAATGAGTGGAAAGTGCCCGTACTGCGGCAAAAAGATATTGCTTAAGAAATCGAAAAAGGGCAAGAAGTATTACGGCTGTGAGGATAATCCTAACTGCGAGTTTATGACCTGGGATCTTCCTACTGAGGAAACCTGCCCGAAATGCGGTTCAACGCTCTTCCAGAAGGGCGGAAAGAACGGCATGCTGATTTGTCATAAAGAGGGCTGCGGCTATCAGAAGAACCTTTCGGGTGATAACAAGGAGTAAAACGAATGACTAGGATCATATTTGTCAGACACGCTCAGCCTGTGCATAGCCATACTGATG
>CADAEJ010000025.1 GCA_902786965.1 uncultured Ruminococcus sp.
AGCTCCCACACTATATCACCGCAGGACTGCCGTTTAATTATCTTCCAAGAGGGCGTGTTGAGATACGCAAGGGCGGAAAGGCAATTATCTTCTGCTCGCTGCATATCTGCACCGAAGAAACAAAGCAGCTAATGACAGAAGAATTTGGTCTGACAGCTGAAAACGGCATAACACATATTTCGATCAAAGCGGACGGCTCGGCGCATTATCGCTGTGCACTTGATAACGAATAAAATCCGGCTGCCTTTTGTAATACAAACGGTCAAAGCAAACGTGCTTGATGTGTTCGGATACTTTGAGTTGCTGTCATGAAAAAACTGCTTGACATTTCAGCTCTTGTGAGTTATAATAAGACCACGAAAACAGCGTATCTACGGCGAATAATTTATACCAATGTAGTTATGCTGCCATTAGGTTCTGTTGGCGGTACCGTGCAGGTCCAAGTCCCGATCGTTCGCGGAATAATAAATCAAGGCTGATGCAGTTTGATCTGCACCAGCCTTTTTGAGATATATAAATCGGTGGTTATTTAAAACGATCGGACTTTTGTTCAGGCAGTTTTCTCAACCGTTATAATGCACCTTGGCTCTTTTGTGACATAGTTCATTGATGCCGCCAGCGTGTCAGCGCTCACTCTCATAAGGCTGCGTCCACCGTTCGCGAAATACGGGTCTGCATAGTAGAAATACAGTTCACCGCCTATGTATTCATATCCGCATATAACAACAAAGTGTGCGGGCGAGTCAGGCTGCGCAACGATCTTGCCCGATCGGTAGCTTGAAACAACTATGCTGCGCTCTCCGCTGTCGATAAGACCTTTAAGTACAGATATCGGATCAGCGCCGTAAACGTTGCTTGCCTTGACCGTGCCGCCCGAGTAGATCTCTATAAGCTTCACAAGGTTCGGTGCAGTGATGCCGCCGCCGCTTGTCAGTCTGCCCTGATCGTTGAGCTTGTTTTGTTCGCAGAAAACGATCATTTCGTCCTTTGTCCATTTCATTCCAAGCTGATAGTTTGCAAGTATCGTTGCGCAGGTCGGACCGCAGGCTTTCTTTCCGTAGATGTCGCCGCCCATCTGTCCTATCGCTGCCGTTTCGAGTATCTTTGCACCCGTTTGTTCGATCACACAGCTGTGTGCTGTCAGATATTCACGGTAGCGGTGATTTATCACAACATACCCTTTGTAGTTGGGGTCATAGTGTCCCGAATAAAAGCTGCCCGCGCTGATCGTTCCGACTTTGTTTCTGTTTTTATCCCGAAGATTTGTCGTATCGGGGAAGTAATACAGCTTTGATGATGTGTCGGTCTTGTCCGATGTTTCAGGTACTGTTTTTGATACGGTCGTTGTGCTTTGAGTCGTTTGCGAAGTCACGGCTTTCGTGCTTTCGGTCGTTTCCGAAGACGATGTTGTTGTCGTGTCCTCGGTAGTCTCGGGTACAGCTTGCGTTTGCCGAGCAGCTTCGGTTTCTGACTGCATCATCGTGATGACAGTGTCAGATCGCGGCTGATCAGCCGCCTGCCCCGTGAAAGATATTTCCGTTTTGCTTTCGGCAGATATGTTGTTTTTTTCATCAGATCTGCTGATGTTCTCTCCGCCGCAGCCTGCCGCACAAAGCGCAATGCATATGCTCAGCGCCGCTGAAATGATCTTTTTCATAGTGATCTCCCCTTGTTTTTTATCTTACAACTATATATTCGCAGTGGCTTATTGTTTTCACTCAGCCATCTGAAAAAGTTTTTCAGTACAAGGCTTGTGAACTTGAGATCCGCAGACCTGCTTTTGCACTTGCTATATTCACAATTGTATGATATTATAAAATGCGGTATCAAAAAATTTTTAAGAATAATGAGCGAAAACAAAGAGCCGATGCGAATATATAAGTGAAAGGACCTTTCAAAGAATAGAGATGAGAAATATGACAGACGAAGAGCTTCTGGGGCTGATGCGTCTTGACGACCAAGATGCGTTTGAAACCGTTATGAATAAGTACAGGCGCTATGTGGAATACATAGTCGGGCGGATGATAAGCACCGAAAGCGACAAAGAGGAAGCAGTAATGGACACCTTTTACAATGTGTGGAACAAAAGGAATGTAATAGATCTGAACAAGATGAGCCTCAAAAGCTACATCTCCATGACCGCTTCAAGCTGCACGGTCGATAAGCTTCGCAGGATGACCAAGGGCAAGCCCGTCGATCCTATCGAGGATGATCTTGAGCTTGATCTGGATCTTGAGGACGAAACTGCAAGAAGGATAAACCTTGACATCATAAAAAGAGTCGTGCAGGCAATGCCTTCTCCCGACCGTGAGATATTCATTGACCGCTACTACTTCGAGCTTGACGTTAAGCAGATAGCAAGGCGCAGGAACGTGGCAGAGAAAAAAGTCTGGAACATACTTTCCCGAAGAAAGAACAAACTTAGAAAGGAACTTATCAAGGGAGGTGTTACCTTATGAGCAAGCTTACAGAATTGATCAAGCAGATCCCACTTGATGAACTTATGGGAGACACTGACCAAGTGACAAACGACACAGAAAATAATATAACAGAAAGAAAGATAACACAGACAACAGCATCACCTGAAATGAACAATGAAAGCACGGGAACGATAAAGCGATCAGGTGCTTACGTCAAGCGATCAGGCGCTCTGGTGTCCGCAGCAGCTATCGCGATCGTTGTGCTGGGAATCGCATTTGCGTATCATATGCTTTCAAAAAACAGCCCCGATACAACCTCTGTCAGTTCAAGTTCAGCGGCAGCACAGGTGAGCTCACAGAATTCATCGCAAATACAGGTCAGATCGAACAAGGCTATACTTGAAGAATACGTCAATAGCAAGCCCGAACATACGGAGGGAAACTATGAAAGCTCATTGGATCATTTCGACGTTGACGCATCCTGCGGCTACGGTCTTTACAGAGACGGCGCAGGAAAGTGTACGCTGCTTAAAGTCAGCGGCGGCAAGGTCACCGAGTACAGCGAGCTTAAAGGAATAACCGGTGAACGCAAATACGAGCTGCCCTATAATCTGTACGAGTCACATATCTTTGAAACGGGCGGCAGCAAGTATGCTGCACTGCTGACACAGATCATTAACGATGACGGATATTATCCCGCAGTGACTATCCTTAAAGTCGATGGCGATGAGCCTGCCTGTGCGGGCATCGGGCACTGCCGTGTAACTATGGAAAAATACTGCACAAAAAATGAATATGCCGAGTTCGATGTGTACAAGTACCCGACCAAAGTCATAAGCCTTAAAGATGTTTTTAAGGTCACAGACAGCGGCGTGAACATTGACGGTATAGATTACTCTTTTGAAAACGGCGATCTTGTCCCTGCGTACCGTGTTGAAATGGAGAAGTTTATCAACCGCAAGACAGACCATGAGAAACTCGAGATCATGAGCGCGTTTACTGTCACCAATGATGACAAATACGGATATGGCGCTTACTACGACCATTCGGCAGGAAGAAGCGTTGTGTGCAAGGCAGGCGGTCAGACCGTGACCGAGTACCCGGGCAAACTCTTCACAGGCAGCAGCGATATGTGCATCACAGGCAGGATATATAATATGCAAAGCTACACTGTTGTCAACAGCGGCGGAGGCACCACAGAACTGCTCGTGATACTTGCGGACAAGGTCACAAACGGCGGTATTGCTCCGATGATAGTTGTGCTTGACATTTCAAGCGGATCACCCGCCGCAGTAATGAGCGAGCCTGTGATGATAGATATGACCCACTACGACAAGGGCGCACATACGATAAAAGACGGTGATACCGTTATCTACGAAGTCAGCAGATTCGATGACAGTATCCGGACTTATTTGCAGACTACAGACAAAGGTCTGCGCATTGACGGAAAACTGTACAAGATCGACAATGGCAAGCTTATCGAAGATAGATCTCCGGTATAACAGAAATAAAATCAGGCTGATGCAGTTTGTGAACTGAACCATAAAAAACGTACAATGACAAAAAAGACCTCCTATGGTATAATAGAAACCATAGGAGGTTTTGTTATGGCAAGAAGTTACAAACACATGTTTTGTTATGGCAAGAAGTTACAAACACATACAGCAGTATGAAAAAGAGATCCTTGAATTAAAGGAACAAGGATTAACGCACAGACAAATCGGAGAACGATTAGGATTTACCTATGAGCAAGTCGACGGATTCTTTCATAGGTATAATGCGAAGCAAAGGAAAGTGTCTGCCGGTATTGCTCTGAGGAAGAAAGGTCGTCCACCAAAAGACGATAAGTATACCGAGACAGATAAAGTCAATGAGCTGAAATATATCATTTCACGCAAGGACGCAAGGATCAAAGCTCTTGAAATGGAGAATGAGCTTATGCGGGATTTTCTCTCGCTCACAGAAAGGAAGTGAGACCGGAAGTCAAGTACCGTGTTATCTATCGTCATAAGGATAAGTACAGCATCAGCGATATGTGCAGGGTTCTCGGCGTGTCCAGAAGCGGCTATTATGGCTTCGTTAAACGAATGGACAAGCCTGCAAAGGATCTGGAGCTGTCAGAGCTTATTCGTGAATGTCAGCAAGAAACAAGACAGACATACGGTTATCGACGTGTTGCGATATGGCTGGAACGCAAAGGTATTCATCATAACCCCAAAACTATTCTGCGTGTGATGAACAAGTACAGCCTTCTTTCGGTTGTCAGGAGAAGAAGATACTGCAATTACAGTCAGGCTCTGCACAGATATGATAATCTGCTCAACAGAGATTTTCACGCTGACAGACCAAATCAGAAGTGGGTGACCGATATCTCATACATCAGAACTTCACAGGGTTTCTTGTATCTCTCGGTGATCAGAGACCTTTATGACCAAAGTATTGTCGCTTACAAAACATCGACTGTTCAGAACATAAACCTTGTTCTGAACACGATAAAAGCTGCAAAGATAAAGGAAAAGGTCACCGGGGAGCTGCAACTCCACAGTGACCAAGGCTTTCAATACACTTCACAGGGGTATTTTAAGCTAACTCAATCATACAACATTACGCCGTCAATGTCAAGGCGTGGTAACCCATATGATAACGCTTTGGCTGAAAACTTTTTCTCTATTCTTAAAACAGAGTGTATTTACAGGACAAAGATCAAGACATTCGCTGAAGCGAGACAACTCATTGATGATTACATCTATTTCTACAATCATCAGCGTATCCAATTCAAAACAAAACTGACTCCGCTTGAATTGCGAAGCCAGTTCGTTGCTTAAGTTAATTTGCCATAGGGGCTTTTTTGTGCTGTACGCACAAAATGGTGCGGTTCAGAAACTGCTCCCCGTTTTTATTTTGCAAGTATTTGCGCGGCAATATCTTCACACACCCTGTCAAGTGCATCAAAGTCCATAGCTTTGATATAATAACTCTCGATCTCATCGTGTACGAGCTTTGCGCTGTCAAGCATCTCACGCGAGGAATTGATGAGCGCAGCAGCAAGCGTGCTGTCTGTCTTCAGGCGCTTTTTGTAAGGCTGCATTTTTGCCTTGTCATAGAAGCGCGACATATTTATTTTAGCCGCATTTTTGCAGGAAAGCCTGGTCAGCGGATCAGCACTAACGAATGCGACTCCTATCTCGTCGATAAGCAAATGCTCAAATACTGTCCCGTCAAACAGCAGGCAGGGCGACAGCTTGACATCGTAGCCGCGGCTCTGCGCCTGCTTTGCCGCTATCCTGATAAACGCATCCGAGGCAGCAAAGAAGCTGTCATCGAGCAGGTAGATGTCAAGATAATTTTCAAGCGTTTCGGAAAGGGTCATATAGCCAAAGCGAGTCATCACCGAAAGCTGACGTATACTTTGTTTTCCGCGGTTCCCCCTGCTCCTGCCGAAAAGCTTTCTGCAAAAACGCTCTGCGAAGCTTTCAAGCTTATGCTCGTCAAGGAACTCCCCTGCGCAGCTGTAAATATCGGTGCAGATATTCCCAAGCGCCTTATTGCAGTTCGCAGCCGATGACATAAACGACTTGTTGAGCCGGCACGCTGCAATGATCTTCTCACGGTCTGCTTTCAGCATCGCGTCATTCCAGTAAAAGCCGAGATCGACTATCTTCTGACACACCCCGGGGTACTTTGGGTCAAAAACGTGCGGCGCTGTGCCGTCAACTATCACCGCCTTTGAAGAGTGCAAAACCACGGCATCAAGCGAGTCGGGGTCTGACGAACAGTAATACCTTGTCACATTTTCTGTCTGCTCAAACCTGTCGGCAAGCTTTTTCATCAGCGAAGATTTACCCGTTCCTGCGCCGCCTTTGAGAATGTAAGTGAAATACTGCCTGCTGCACACAAGCTCTGTCAGCTGCGTTGAAAAACCGCTTGGTGTAACGCCGCCTAAAAAGAATTTTTCTGCCATATCATATCCTCCGTTATAGTCTGTATCCAGACCGTATTTTCTACATTCTATGTAAAAAAGGTGCGCAAGGTCACAAAAAAAGCACACCGCGCGCTGCGATGTGCTTTGCAGTCTATTCTGTTTTTTGCACCTGTGTTTGTGAGGTCTGTGACTCCTGCTGCGGCGCTTGCTGCGAGGTGAACTGCGAAATATCACAGCACACATACAGCCCTCCCTGTGCGTCTGCCGAAACAGTGCCTGTTTTTTCGCCGTCCCTGCCCTGCGGCATAGGTACGGTGGTAAAGGTGTTGTCCTTATCCTTTTTGACGTAGTAGAAAATATACCTGCTGCCGCTTGGAGTCTGAACACTCAGCGGCTTTTCAAACGTATATTTTTGCAAAAAGCCGTAAAGCTCCTCAAGCACGAGGTTGTTATCGTGCATCACCTGCGCATACTCCTTACTGACATAGCGGTAGTGGTTTTTCTTCGCCTCGACACCCGTAATATCCGTCTTATCGGCAGGATAGCGCAGCACAAAACCGTATTTGTAGCAGTTCTCGTTTATCCAGGCATACTGTCCCTCGCCCGTATATTCGGGATACGCGCCCTTATCAGCTTCATACAGCTGAAAATCGACCGCAAGCCCCGAAAGATGCTCGTAGCAGCCGTCGGCACACTTGCCGTCCTGCGCGGCAGCTGCGCTCTGCTCTGACTTTTCATCGGGGATATCGAACTGTGATTTGTAGACCTTATCATCGACCTTGTATGCAGCGTTTCGCACCATGATAGTTTTAAGCCCCGTCTGCGCGGAGAAATCGCTTATCATAAGGTTGAGCTGCTCAAACATCTCTTTTTTGCCGCAGATGTTGGTGCTGCCCGTAGTCATTATCATTTCGCCCTTTGCATTGAAAAGGTAGGAATATATCGAAACAAGATCCGCAGCGCCAGACGTGATATGATGGTCTTTATCATCGAGCGCGATAAGTCCCGTGTTGGTCATCTCGTCATTATCAAGCTTGACATACACGGTATCGAATTTAACCTCCTGCTGCGATGAGCTGTCCGCAGGCTTGGCTGACGAGCTGTCGTTCGTATCGGCTTTTGTTTTGGCTGTGCGTGTCGAAAGCGCAACGAAAAACAGCAGCACGGCTGCAAGCACGAGCCCTGCCCTTTTGCAGAATGAATTTGTCCAGTTGATGTTTTTAAGGAAGTTCACGATAAAGCACCACCTTTCACTGTACAGCTTTATTGTACCACATTTGCCCGCCATAGTATAGCACCGATGCACACTTTTGTATACTTAAACAAATAACGCCTGTCCGCATTGTGCAATAATACGCACGCAGACTTGAAAAATCCTGCCAAGTGTGGTATCATCATTTTAACAAAGGAGGTGTGGGAGTGAGTGAGCTTGCGAAATGGGTAGAATGCTCTTTGCTGTTTTACGGACGTGAACGGCAGTTCGCGCAGCTATTGGAAAAGTACGGCTCGGCAGAAAAGGTCTTGGAAAACTGCGGCAGGCAAGCGGACAAAAGCACGGTACAAAAGATCATTTCCGACTGCCGTGAAAATGGAGCCGTGATCATCACGCAGGCAGATGAGCGTTTCCCGCACAGCTTCTTTGCCGCAGGTGCGCCTGTGGTGATCTACGCAAAGGGTGATGCTCGTGTGCTTACAAGTGCCAAGAAAGCAGGGATCATCGGCGCACGTAAAGCATCGGGATACTCCAAGCGGGTGTGCGAAGATTTTACGCGGCAGCTCGTTGAGTGCGGTGCTGTCATCACAAGCGGATTTGCAAAGGGCATCGACCAATGTGCGCACAGCGAGTGTATCAGATCGGGCGGAAGGACCATCGCCGTGCTTGGCTGCGGCATCGGCACAGATTACCCGAAGGGCTGCCTTGATATGCAGGCATATATCGCAGCAAACGGCGTTGTTATATCGGAGCATCCGCCGCTATGTGCGCCGCAGGCATCGAACTTCCCACGCAGGAACAGGCTTATCGCCGCGCTGTGTGACAAGCTGCTCGTCGTGCAGGCATCAGCTGAAAGCGGCTGTCTCAACACCGTGAGCCACGCCTTGCAGCAAGGCAAAGAGGTTTATGTTGTTCCGCCGTATGACATAAGGAGCGAAAGCTGTCAGGGGCAGGTGTCGCTTATCCGTGACGGTGCGAAGATCGCGTTTGAAGCGCAGGATATTTATCGGGGCAATGGACGGTAAACAAAAAGACCTGCAAAAAGTAAAGTGCCGTTTTGTCGCCGCTTTACTTTATGCAGGCAGTTTATTATTTATCCGTGAGCAGTCCGATGCACTCTGTCACTTTTTGCGCAGCATCAGCGCAGACAGCGGTGCAAGCATTATGTTGAGCTTATATCCGTTTGCAAAGCAATGCTCGTTAAGGCAGTTTGAGCCGCTGTAAATGTCGCGGTCGGAATTGAGCATTTCTTCATACTCTCCGTTGGCATTGACATTCAGCGTATAGCTTTGCCTGCTTGCGGAGAAATTGAAAACGCAGTAGATAAGATGTCCCGCAAGGTCATTGCGCTGAAAAGCAAATATGCTTCTGCCGCTGTTGTTTACATCTACCCAGCGGAATGATGCGGCATTGTAATCATATTTATAGAGTGCAGGCTCGGTCAGGTAAAGCTGATCGAGCTTTTTTATGTACTCGTGCAGAGAATCGTGTGAGGGGTAGGTCAGCAGGTTCCAGCCAAGTTCTTTCTCCTCGCGCCACTCCATATACTCCCCAAGCTCGTTACCCATAAAGTTGAGCTTTTTGCCCGGGTGTGTCATCTGCCACATATAAAACGCGCGGATGGTAGCCATTTTCTGCTCGTGATCGCCCTGCGCCTTGTCAAGCATCGTCCCCTTGCCGTGAACGACCTCATCATGCGAATACGGAAGTATAAAGAGATCGGAATAAAAATAGCTCATCGAGAAGGTCATTTTGTTGTGGTGCTTTGATCGCTCGTTAGGCGGAGTTTTGATGTAGTTTATCGTATCATTCATAAACCCAAGATCCCACTTGTAGTCAAAGCCGAGTCCGCCGTACTCAACAGGCGCGGTGACCTTGCCGTAGTCGGTGGAATCCTCTGCAAAGAGCATAACATCTGGGTGGAGCCTTTGCATCGTGTAGTTCGTATCACGAATGAACCACAAGCCGCTGTCGTTGATGGGCATATCCTTTCTGCCGTGGCGGAAGATAAGATTTGCAACTGCGTCAAAGCGTATGCCGTCGACATGGTATTTTTCGATCCAGAAATTTACCGCAGACTTCATAAAGCTTACAACGTGCGGCTTTGAGTAGTCAAACAGCGCGGTGTTCCACTCGCTGTAACGCTCGTTTTCGTTGTCGCTCTCAAATACAAAGCCGCCGTCATATATGTGCAGCGCAAAAAAATCTCTTGCAAAATGCACGGGCACAAAATCAAGTATCACGCCGATGCCTGCGCCGTGGCATTTGTCGATGAACGACTTCAAGCCGTTGGGGTCGCCGTAGCGGCTTGTCGCACTGTAATAGCCTGTTGCCTGATACCCCCACGAGCCGTCAAACGGATGCTCGGTCAGCGGCAGAAGCTCAATGTGGGTATAGCCCATTTCCTTGATATACGGGATAAGGATATCCGCCATTTCTGTGTAGGTGTAAAAGCGCTCGGTCTCGGTCTTACCCTCTTTTATACGCCAGCTGCCGAAATGCATCTCGTAGATGTTCATCGGCTTTTCGTAGTTTTTGTCACGCGAAGAGAGCCACGCATCATCGCTCCAGCTGTAGCTGTCGATATCATAAATTATAGAAGCATTTTTCGGGCGCACCTCGCTGTAAAACGCAAACGGGTCGGAACGATAGTGCTTTTCAAGCGTTTTGGTGGTGATGACATACTGATAGATGTCCCCCTGCCTCACACCATCGCGCGTACAGCTCCACACACCGCGTCCGTCACGATGCATATCGTACAGAGAGCCGTTCAGCATAAGCTCAACGTTCATGGCATTTGGTGCATAGGTCACAAACTGCGCACCGCCGCCGCGAAGATGCGCTCCCATTGTTTCGTACGCATCAAAGCTCAAACCCTTGAGATAGCTGTCAATACTGTCGATCATTTTTCCTTCACTTCACTTTTCCGTGGTTTTCTTCTTTTTACATAATACTCAAACGAAACAAGTATCACAAGTATTGCCGCGCCGCCTGTGGACAGCAGCATCCCGCCGCGAAGCATCGGCGCCTTAAAGACGATCTTGATATCGTGGTGTCCCTGCGAGATCGGAAAACCTACAAACGATGTGTCAACACATTCAACCTCTGTCTTTTTACCGTCAACGTAAGCTGTAAAACCCTCGGTATACGGAACGCTCAATTTAAAGTAGCCGTCATTGGTGACATCAATACTGCCCTGAATTACATCTCCCTCAGTCTTTGACTTGTCAAACACAAACTTATCGACACGGCTGGGCTGCGAGATATGCATTTTGTAGCATTTTATCTCGCCTATATCGTAATTGCCTTTCATAAGCTTTACGCGGAGCCTGTCAAGCGGCTGTTCATTGTGCGCGGAGATAACATACTCAAAGGTAGTGTTGCCGTTGTAATACTTCCATTTTGGGTTGGTAAGGTTGTTCTTTATCCCGTCGATATATATTTTTGCATCGCTTGTTGAAAGGCCTATGCTGCGCATATCGTTATCGACATCGAACGAGATAAGCAGCAGTTCACCTGCGCTGACAGGCTCTGTGAGCTTAACGCTGAATTCAACATCCTGGTCAAGGCGGACGGTATACCCCTTGCCGTGTTTTGCTATGCCGTCCTGCGTAACAAGCTCAAAGTTGTCTACACGTTTTATGGAATCGTTTTCATAACTGTCTGCCCCGCCGCCGCTTACAACGATATTGTTCATAAGCGCATTGAGCGAATAAGGGTATCTCATATTGAGGTATGAGTCTTCGTTAAGTACATTTGACGATGCGTAAGCAAGCGGCATTACGCGGCTGCTTTCATACAGCGTGTACCTGCCCGACTGTTTCACTATGTGATACAGCACGCTCGGTCTTACGCTGCCGTCGGTAATAAGATACTTTGTACCCATATAGATCTGGTACAGAAAGCTCTGTGACTGCGTGGTGAGAGCGGTGTTGCGGAACTCATTCTCATTATGTATGCGCTTGAAATAGAAGTCATTATAGCGCTTGTTATGTACTGACGAATATATGTTGCTTACAAGGTAATCGTCATTGTAGATATAGTTAGGCGTTATGCTGCGGTCGACAAGATTTGCAGTCCGCACAAGATCCTCGTCATTGCTTATCGAATCTGTTATATCGTACATATCCTGTGAAAACAGTTTGCCGAGATATTCACTTGGCTCAAGATTGTCAGTCAGATTTACCGACAGACCTATAAGCACCGATGCAGCCGCCGTACCTGCATAGATGGCTGTCTTCTTCTTTGCGAGCAGGTAAACAGCCGCCGAAACCGCAAGTATTATAAGATCAGTATACAATGCGTATCGCAGCTGAGACTTATAATTTGCAAGAAATACAAAGATCACCGTACATACCGCAGTCAGCGGCAGACATTTTTTCCACGCGAAAGATTTGTCTTTAAGCTGTTCAAACAGTCTTCCCACAAGCAGCAGGCAAAGCGGCATAAACGGGATAAGCACCTTTGAATCAATATAAAGTGTGCCGTTGAGCGCAAAGACAAAGGCAGGCAGGAAGATAAGGCACATCATCGTTATGCCAATAAATCTGATGTGCTTTTTGTTCTTTGAAAACACCGCTGACAATACTGCAACTACTGCTGTGAGCGTGAGTCCCATTCCGTAAGAATCGTAACAGATGAAATTAAGATTTGAATTCGGGACGAGCTGAGAAAGCGATATCTGTGAGTTCCCCGCATCACGCCCGCTAAGCAGGCAGTAAAATGTAGGCAGCAGCAAAACTCCCGACATCATTACAGCAGTAAAGAGTCTGCCGGCAAAGTGCGAGCCTTTCTTCCACATGTCGCGAAGCGTGACTTTTTCGGTCGTTTGAAGATACACATAGACTCCGTATACTGCTATCGCCGCGATGGCTGCTACTGCGAAAAAGTAACAGCACATTATGCACAGGAATGTGTACAGTACAAGTCTGTACTTTCGCCTGCCCTTGAAGTAATCATCGACTGCATTGAATGCAAGCAGCAGAAAAGGCATATAGCTGACAAACATTATATGCCTGTGGCTGTGCAGGGAAAGTCCGGATGAGAACTCAAACATCAGGGTGATGAAAAATGCTGTCCTGCTGCTGAATTTCCCAAGCATCCACCTGTAAAACAGCAAAATGCTGACGCACACGCCGAGTATCGAGATGATCTGTATGTAGATGTACATCGGCATGAACGGGAACAGGTAGCTGAACATTATTATCGGTGAATAAAGTCCGTAATAGGACAGGTTGTAGATATTCTCTCCTGCTCCGATATTGAAAACAAAGCTCGGGAACAGATTGCCTGTTTCATAGAACTGCTTTCTGAAAATATCGGGTATTGCAAAGTGCTGCGCCGACCAGTCAAGCTTTGAGCCGTAGGCATATTTAAAGCAATGCGTCAGTATCAGCACCATTGCAAGGTACATAGCGAGCAATACAGCAAGGTGGATATAGTTTTGTTTTTTCAGTTTCATAGTTGCTCCAAAGTTATGTTTCTATTTGTTCTGTGAGTATTGCGTCCACATCTCGTAAGGTCCCATATGCCAAAGCTTATCGACTGTTTTTGACTGCGACTCGTAGACCTTTACAAGCTCGGATTTATACTTGTACTGTTCATCGCTCACCTTTGTCATTTCGCTCTCGTGCTCGGGAAGCTTTTTCTTTGAGTAGTATGTACCGAAGCAGTACAGCGGCGCGGCAAGCTTGTTGTTATCGTATATCTGCGTGACTATCCGATGTGTGTATTTGTGGTGCTGATGACCGTACTCGCCGTCTTTGTTATGGGTAACGATAAGCTCCCAGTCCTTGCACTTCATAAGCCTTTGCAGGTCGCTTTGTATCTTATCCCACACCTTTTCCCAATCGTCACGCTTTCCTGCGACCTTATCGGGATACTCAAGGATATATCCGCTGTTGCCCGACTGCGAGAGCATTTTTTCAAACTCGGGCTTTCGCGTGGTATTTCTGCCGCTTGTTATGCAAACTACGAAATAATCGCCGCCCATAAGGTGCGCCCCGCCCCAGATAACATCATCATCGGGGTGAGCGACTATCATAAGCTTTTTTGCTTTTTTATTATCCGCAGCAGCCTGTATCTGCGCATCAGTCAGCGGTTCAACGTCATACGCCTTTTTCTTTTCGGCTTCCCAGATAAAATGCCTTGTTACGAAAAACGCGCAGGCTCCGAGCGCTATTGCTGCAAACGCTATGATAAGGACTGTCAGCAGTTTTTTTCTGCTCGATTTTACTGTCTCCAAAGTTCTTACCTGTCTTTCTGTTCGTTTACATAGTCAGCAAAGCGCATGAACGCAGCCTTGCCCTGCTCGTCACGCTTGAATACGCCCGCGTGTTCAAGCACCTTTGAGAATACTATGCCTATCTCTTTTTTCAATATATCATTTATATTTTTCTCGTTAATATCGTACTTTTCACAGATCATCCTTGCCCAGTCAGCATGCTTTGCAAGCACTTCATCTTTCTCAAGCCCGTCTGCACCGTTTTTTACAAGGTACTGCGCGAGCTTTTCCATCTCGCCTTTAAGCCTTGCAGGAAGCACCGCCAGCCCCATTACCTCGATAAGACCGATGTTCTCTTTTTTGATGTGGTGAAGCTCTGCATGGGGGTGAAATACGCCCAGCGGATGCTCTTTGGTGGTGATGTTGTTTCGCATTACAAGGTCAAGCTCAAAGCATTCGCCGCGCATTCTGGCGATAGGGGTGATGGTATTGTGCGGCTCGCCGTCGGTCTGCGCGAAGATGAAAGCGCTCTCGTCGGTATAGCCGCGCCAGCATCTGAGAATCTTATCGGCAAGCTCGGTCAAAGCATATCTGTCGGGCGAATCAAGTCTTATGACGGACATAGGCCACTTGACGATGCCTGCACTGACATTCTCAAAACCTTTGAAAACAAGTGTCTGCTCAACAGGTGCTTTCGCCATCGGGAACTCGTAGCTTCCGCCCTGAAAATGCTCGTGTGAGAGAATAGAGCCGCCGACTATCGGCAGATCGGCATTTGAGCCGATGATGTAATGCGGGAACTGCTGTATAAAGTCAAACAGCTTATTGAACGCGCTCTTGTCGATGACCATAGGCGTATGCTTTTTGTTGAAAAGGATACAATGCTCGTTGTAATAAACGTATGGCGAATACTGAAAGCCCCAGTCCTGCCCGTCTATCTTCACGGGGATGATGCGGTGATTCTGCCTTGCGGGCGAATCTACCCTGCCTGCATAGCCGACATTTTCATAGCACAAAGCACACTTGGGGTAGCCCGACTGCTTTGCGTTTTTTGCTGCGGCGATAGCCTTGGGGTCTTTCTCGGGCTTTGAGAGATTTATCGTGATATCAAGCTCGCCGTACTCGGTAGGCGCAAGCCAGCGTACATCTTTTTTGATGCGATATCTGCGGATATAGTCGGTATCCTGCGAGAACTTGTAGAAGTAGTCGGTAGCCTCTTTGGGTGAACGGTCATAGAGCGTGAAAAACTCAAGCTCGACCTCACTCGGCCTCGGAGTCAGCGCGCCCATAAGCTTTGTATCAAACAGGTCGCGGTAAACCACGCTGTTCTCGCACAAGCCGTTTTCGCAGGCGTAGTCAAGAAGCTCTGCCAGCGTGCTTTCAAGGTCAACGTCTTCATATTCAGCGCCCGGCTCGATATACTCGTCAAGGTGAAGTATCTCAAGCAGTCTGTTGACAGCGTAAACTTTGTCGCTTGGTGCGATAAGCTTTGTTTTAAGTCCATATGTCACGAGTTTTTTTATGCTTTCGTATATCATTTCTGACCTCCTTAAATGGCGTTTCAGCGTGATTTTTACATACACTTTAATTATATAACAAAAACGCTTTGCTGTCAACGGCTGTTGGCAATGTCAAGATTTAAACAAACTGTTAAATTTCCTAAAACGCTTGACAAAGCGGATAGTCGGGTCTATAATGGATATATATTCAAAATGCTTTGATAGGAAGAAAAGCAGGCGTGTACTGCGCAGAGAGCCGAACGGCTGGTGTAAGTTCGGCGTGTACGGTCTGTAATAGCTCGTCCTTGAGCAGAAGCGGTGAAGCAAGTAGTCGCTTTCGGGTACCTCCCGTTACAGAGGGGACACATTATTTGATGTGGCTGAGGCATACAAGCGTGAGCTGTATGTAAATGAGAGTGGTAACACGGGCAAGCTCGTCTCTCCTGTTTTTCGGGGGAAGGCGATTTTTTATTTCCCCGTACAAACGATTTTATCAAAAAAAGAGAAAGGAATTGTTGGTATGGAAAACTACAAAAAGTATTCGGTGGGCTATTTTCTCCCACCCGAAAGATGTATGGAATGGGCAAAGAAGGACCGCGTCGAAAAAGCGCCCGTATGGTGCTCGGTAGACCTGCGTGACGGCAATCAGGCGCTGGTCATCCCGATGAGCCTTGAAGAAAAGCTGGAGTTCTTTGAGCATCTTGTAAAGATAGGCTTCAAGGAGATCGAGATCGGCTTCCCTGCGGCATCGGAAACAGAGTATGAGTTCTGCCGCACACTTATTGAGAAGAATATGATCCCTGATGATGTAACGATACAGGTACTCACACAGTCAAGAGAGCATATCATCAAAAAGACATTTGAGGCGCTCAAGGGTGTTAAGAACGCTATCGTTCACCTTTACAACTCGACCTCTGTTGCGCAGAGAGAGCAGGTGTTCAGAAAAAGCAAGGAAGAGATCATCAAGATAGCTGTCGACGGCGCCGAGCTGCTCAACCAGTACAGAGAAAAATACAAGGGCGAATCCAATTTCAGATTTGAATACTCCCCCGAAAGCTTTACAGGCACCGAGATGGAGTTCGCAAGAGATATCTGCAACGCTGTTATCGACATATGGAAGCCGACACCGCAGGACAAGGTAATAATCAATCTGCCTGTTACGGTCGAGGTATCTATGCCGCACGTTTACGCGCAGCAGATAGAATATATGTGCAAGGCTATGCACAACAGGGAGAACCTTATCGTTTCCCTGCACCCGCACAATGACAGAGGATGTGCAGTTGCCGACTGCGAAATGGGACTGCTCGCAGGTGCTGACAGAATCGAAGGCACTTGCTTTGGAAACGGCGAAAGAACGGGTAATGCAGACATCGTGACCGTTGCTATGAATATGTTCTCACAGGGCGTTGACCCGATGCTTGATTTCAGCGATATGCCTACACTGGTCGAGCTGTACGAGAGAGTTACAAGAATGACTGTCAGCCCAAGAAGCCCGTACTCGGGTTCGCTGGTGTTTGCCGCATTCTCGGGTTCTCACCAGGACGCTATCGCAAAGGGTATGAGCTGGCGCAAGGAAAAGGACACAGATGCGTGGACTGTTCCGTATCTGCCTATCGACCCGCACGATGTCGGCAGAGAGTACGATGCAGATGTTATCCGCATCAACTCACAGTCGGGCAAGGGCGGCATAGGATTTATCCTTCAGACACAGTTCGGCTACGACCTGCCAAAGAAGATGCGCGAGGATTTCGGCTACAAGGTAAAGAGCGTTTCGGATCATCTGCACAAGGAGCTTAAACCCGATGAGGTCTATGACATCTTCAAGAAGGAATACCTCAACATAGCGACCTATGTAAACGCTACGCAGGAGCATTACACCCAGCTTGAAGGCGACAGGATAAGCGCTAAAGTGACCGCATCTGTCGGCGGCGGTGAGGCGCAGGTCTACGAGGGCGAGGGCAACGGACGACTTGACGCTGTGGCAAACGCTCTGCGCAAGGCTATCGGCTTTGAGTTCACTCTCGAGACCTACCAGGAACACGCTATCGAGAGAAAGACAAACTCCGAGGCGGTCTCATACGTTTCTATCTCAAAGGGCGATAAGACCTACTGGGGCGCAGGCAGACACTCCGACATCATCGTGTCCTCGATAAGAGCGCTGCTTTCGGCTATCAACAACGCAAACAAACAGTAAATATCGCATAAAAAGAAAGAGCTGCTGTACAAAAAAACGTACAGCAGCTCTTTTTATTCGGTTTTTATTCGGTTATTTCAATAACATTGTCTTCAAAGACTTTTACGCAGCTTTCGTAGTATCCGTCGCCTGTTGTGCGCGGTCCGCTGATTACGCTGTATCCTGCGCCGCGCAGGGTTTGTGTCAGTTCATCGACCTTTTCCCTGCTGCCCACGCTGAAAGCGACGTGCGCATAACCTGTGCGGTCAGAAGATTTTTCTATGTCGACCATCTGCGGTTTTGTCATCAGTTCAAGCCTTGCGCCATTATCGAAGGTTATAAAGTAGGAACGAAAGTCGGTCTTCTTATTGTGGTAGCCGTCATTTGAACGTCCGCCGAAGTATTTAACAAAGAAATCCTTCGCAAATTCAAGGTCGATCACGTATATTGCGATATGCTCTATCATCATAGTCTCACCTATGTCCCGAAAATGAAGAATTTCGTCAGCGCGAACCACTCACGCACCCAATGTGATGCAACGTGTCTGAACTCGGTATCTGCGCTGTATGATGTGACCTCGCCTGCGCCCTGCTCCTTTGCGATAAGGCTTGCACGGTACTGGTGATAGCCGTCGGTGACTATCGTTATATCGCGGCTTATACCCATTTCATCAAGCTTTGCAAAGGTGAATTTGAGGTTCTCAAATGTCGTGGTGGACTTGTCCTCCATAATGATGCGGCTCTCGCTTATGCCCTTTTCAACGAGATATCTTTTCATACACTCCGCCTCGGAGATATTCTCGTCATCGCCTTTTCCGCCCGAAACCACGCACTTGACATCGGGATACTCGTCAAGCAGCTCGATCGCGGCATCAAGCCTGCGGCGAAGCATTTTAGACGGGCGCTCGCCTCTCACCTGACAGCCGAGAATGACCACAACGTTCGGCTTATCCGGCTTGCTGAAGATAGCCTTTAGCATCATAACAGAAAGTATCGCAAAATACAGTATCATCACCGCAACAATAACTGACACGGATATCACAACGGCCTTGCCCGCGCCTGTTTTGCACAAGCCCTTTGCAGATCGTATAATGTCTTTCCATTTGAGCGTGGCTATGATAAGCACACAGCACATCAAGCCGCCTATCATCGTTCCTGCGTTGCCGAATGGGAATGCCGCGGCAAACCACATCATAAGCAAAAGCTCAATGACCAGCAGCACCCAGCGTACCGCGGTCATTGAAGCAAATATCTTTTTAAGTATACCCATCACATTGACTCCGGACAGGTTATCTTGAGCATATCAAGAATGTTTGCGATAACCTGCTTGACAGCCAGCGACAGCGACAGACGCGCCTGCATAAGCGCCTCTTGCTCGCCTTTGATGCGGCAGGAGTTATAGAACTTATGGAACAGCGTTGCAAGGTCGATAGCATACTTTGTGACTTTCGCAGGGTCATAGTTCCTTGCGGAATCGTTTATAACGCTTGGCAGATTTGCAAGCAGCTTGACTATCTCCTTTTCCTCTGCGCTTTCAAGCAGCTTTGCGCTCTCCTCGTCAAACGGCTTGACTGTTATGCCCTCCTCGGCAAGCTTTTTTATCACCGAGCAGATACGCGCGTGTGCGTACTGAACGTAGTAAACAGGGTTCTGACTTGACTGCGAAACTGCAAGGTCAAGGTCAAAATCAAACTGCGAATTAGGCTCACGAAGATTGAAGAAGAACCTTGCAGCGTCTATCGGTATCTCGTCAAGCAGCGTATTGAGCGTGATAGCCTTGCCCGAGCGCTTTGAAAGCTTATACACCTCGCCGTTTCTGACAAGCCTTACCATCTGCATTATCACGATGTCAAGCTTTTTCTCATCAACGCCCAGCGCTGTCATAGATGCCTTTATCCTTGCGATGTAGCCGTGGTGGTCTGCACCGAAAATATCGACAGCCTTATCGAACTTTCTCACCGCAAGCTTGTTGTAGTGGTATGCGATATCCGGAACAAGGTATGTAGGGATACCATTCTCGCGCACGAGGACTCTGTCCTTTTCATCACCGAAATCGGTAGTTCTGAACCACAGCGCGCCGTCCTTTTCGTAGGTGTGACCGCTTGCCTTCAGCTTTTCGATTATCTCTTTCACCGAGCCGTCATTGTGCAGAGTGCTTTCTCTGAACCAGGTATCATAAATAATGCGGTACTTTTCAAGGTCCTTGTGAAGTCCTTCGATATTCTTCGGGAGCGCAAAGTCAACCAGCGCCTTACGTCTTTCCTCCTCGCTCTTTTCGGCAGCAATGCTTCCGAACTCGTCATAAAAGCTCTTTGCGTGTGCGATGATATCCATACCCAGATAAACGTCATCGGGCATCGGGAACTCCTCGCTGCTGCCGTTTTCGCCGTAAACAGCCTTACAGAAATCCTCTATATCGGGATACTTTGCGGCTGCTGCCTGTCCTGCATCGCTCAATATCTGCATATAGCGCAGAGAAAGCGACTTGCCGAACTTCTCTATCTGGTTGCCCGCATCGTTTACATAGAACTCTCTCTCGACCTCGTAGCCTGCCTTCTCAAGCACCGCTGCAAGACAGTCGCCGATAGCGCCGCCCCTTGCGTTGCCTATGTGCATAGGACCTGTCGGGTTTGCCGAAACGAACTCAACAAGCACTCTCCTGCCCTTGCCAAGGTCTGTCTTTCCGTAGCTTTCCTTTTCATCAAGCACCGCTTTAAGCACCTGTGAATACCAAACGGGAGAATAGAAAAAGTTGATGAACCCGGGACCTGCGACCTCGCATCTTTCAAAGCACGAGCCGTCAAGTCTTATCCTGTCTGCGATGTTTTGTGCGATAGCTCTTGGATTGCTTTTAAAGGGTCTTGCACAGACCATTGCGGCATTGGTCGAAACATCGCCGTTCTTGGAATCGGCAG
Organism: uncultured Ruminococcus sp.; assembly: GCA_902786965.1. Taxonomy (GTDB): domain Bacteria; phylum Bacillota; class Clostridia; order Oscillospirales; family Ruminococcaceae; genus Hominimerdicola. Next base: position 20,365 of record CADAEJ010000025.1, read on the forward strand.
GTATCTCGGCTATGAATGACGGGATAGGCTCGGCAGGGTATGTGCCGTCTGCGACAAGCTCACCCAGCGCCTGCATAACAAGCTCCTTAGTCTGTGAAAATGCTTCGTTTATCAAATCGGTCATTTTACTCGTCCTCTCTATTTTACTTCGATAGATATGTCAAAATCGCCTACGTAGCTTGAATTGACATCTATGACATATCTGAAATCCAGCTTGCCGCCGTTATCGCCGAGGTCGGAATGGATGTAGTTTGCATTGACTCCGACCATAAAATCGCCGTAGGGAGTGCCGTACACGCAGTGATGCTTTTTGCCAAGCTCAACGATAAGGTTCGAGCTTACGCTGCCGCTGCGCGACATAACTACCTTTTTGCCGTCAAACAGCTCGATAGTGGTAGTGCTGCCCTTGTAGCCCGTTGCCTCGGACTCGTCATAGGTAAGCTTGTAGCCGCTGACGGTCTTTTCGTATACCGCTCTTGAAAGCAGCTCGGTGGACTCTTTATTTTCGCCGTCAGACTGGCTGCTGACAAGCTTCATTGAAACATCCTGTTTTAACAATTAGTTTCCTCCTCAAAGCTTAAGGGTACATTTTGATATTTTCGCGTTTATATTTTTGCTCATCAGCTTTTCGACATTCTCTGCAAAAAGCTCCTCGCTGTCCGTGCAGTAAAGCTCAAGCTCACCCTGAGTCTGTCTGTCGCACAAAGCGTCCTCGTAGCTCAGCGTTTTGAGCGCGTGCTTTGCAAGCTCTGCACCTGATGATATAAGCTTTACGCCCTCGCCCATTATATCGCTGATAAGCTCGCTCAGATGCGGATAGTGGGTACAGCCGAGGATAAGCGTATCCACCTGCTCTTTTTTCATTATCTCAAGATACTCCTGCGCAAAGAATCTCGCAGGTGCGCAGTCCTTTGCGGTGTAGCCGTTCTCGACCAGCGGAACGAACATCGGGCACGCCATTCCGACCACCTTTACATCAGGCATTATCTCGTGAATGACCTTGCCGTAGCTGCCGCTTTTTATCGTTGCGCTCGTGCCGATAACACCGATGCGCTTGTTTCTCGTAGCAGCACAGGCTGCGTGTGCGGCAGGCACTACCACTCCGCTTTTGAGCGCTGTTGTGCTGTCCTCAAAAACAGGGCTTGACATCATTACCGATGATACTGTTCCGCAGGCAACGAGTATCATTTTTACATCGTGCTGCTCAAGGAAAGCTATATCCTGCTTTGCATAGGAATAGATCGTATCCTTGCTTTTGGTGCCGTACGGGATCCTTGCGGTATCACCGAGATAGACGATATTCTCATTCGGCATCAGCCTGCGAAGCTCATCAACACAGGTAAGTCCGCCGACTCCCGAATCAAATACACCGATAGCCGAATTATTCATAGTCCACTCCTGCTCTTTCAAGGGCAAGCCTGATAAGCTTATCCTCCTGACGCTCAAAAGTCATTCCCTCGTACGCAAAAAGCTGCGGGAACATACTTATCGGTGTGTGACCTGGCATCGTGTTTATCTCGTTGAGGATGACCGTGCCGTCTTTGCACAGGAAGAAGTCTACCCTTGCAAGTCCGCAGCAGCCCATTGCCCTGTACGCATTGAGAGCTGTTGCGCGGATACGCTCGGAGCTTTCATCAGGTATCCTTGCGGGGATAAATGTCTGTGATTCGCTGTTATTATATTTTGCGTCATAGTCGTAAAAATCATTCGCCGCAGATATCTCGCCGACTGCGGAAACAACAGGTCTTTCGTTGCCCATAACGGCGCACTCGCACTCAAGCCCGTCAATGCCCTGCTCGACAATGACCTTCTTGTCGTGCGCAAACGCCAATTTTATGCCGTTTTTAAGGCTCTCAAGGTCATTTACCTTTGAGATGCCGACAGACGAGCCGCAATTAGCAGGCTTAACATACATCGGATAGCGCAGGTTCTTTTCCATCACCGCGCACTTTTCGTCAAGCATTGAGAGCTCATAGAAATTGATAGGGACAAACGGTGCTGTCCTTATGCCGTGGGCATCAAGAACAGTATGCGTAAGCTCTTTATCCATGCAGTTTGCAGAGCTTATAAGGTCACAGCCCACAAAGGGTATCTGCGCCATTTCAAGCAAGCCCTGAATAGTTCCGTCCTCGCCGTTTTTGCCGTGAAGAACAGGGAAAACACAATCGACCTTGACGTGACTTACATCGCCGTCCTCGCCCATTGCCAGAAAGCCCTTATCGACAGGGTCCGGGCTGAGCACACAGGGTACGTTGTCAGGGTGCTTTACCCACGCGCCTGTGGAGATATCATCAATATCTCCGATATATTTCAGCCAATGACCTTTTTTTGTGATACCCACGCACACAACGTCGTATCTGTCCTTTGGAATGCTCCTTATGACGTGTGATGCAGATATGCACGAGATATCGTGCTCATTGGATTTTCCGCCGAATATGACCGCTACACGCAGTTTTGCCATAAATTTCTACCCCTTTATAGTTGATTAAAAAAGTTATCAAGATATTATACCATATTTTACGCGCGTTTGCAAACATTTTTTCTACAAATAACGCAGAAAAAGCCCGACATTATTGTTGCATTTGTCCAAGCAAGCTATCTGCCGAAAGCCGCCGTGCGTTCAAAGCTCATTTTGCCGCCGAAAATATCAAGCGCAGAACCTACCGTAAAGTCTATTTTCTCTCTGCCCAGGGCTTTGAGCTTTTCAAGGTCGCCGAAGCCCGAGATGCCGCCCGCATACGTTGCAGGCACGGGAGAAAACTCACCGAGCAGACTTGCAACATCATCTTCTATCCCGTTTGCCCTGCCCTCGACATCAGCCGCGTGAACGAGGAACTCGTCACAATAGCCCGAGAGCATTTCAAGCGTGCGTGCATTCAGCTCAACATCGGTGAACTTCTGCCAGCGGTCGGTAACGATGTAGTACTTCCCGTCTTTTGCGCGGCAGGAAAGATCAAGCACAAGGCGCTGCTTTCCCACGGCGCTCACAAGCCTTTCAAGGTTATCCCAGCTGATACTGCCGCCGCTGAAAACAAAGCTGGTAACGATAACGTGGCTCGCACCGTTTTCAAGGAAGAAATGTGCATTCTCGTCATTTATGCCGCCGCCTATCTGCAAGCCTCCGTCCCAAGCTTTAAGCGCACTCACCGCCTGCCTGAGATCAGCCTCGTAATACGGGCTGTCCTTGGGGTTCAGTATTATTATATGCCCGCCCGAAAGTCCGTATTTTTTGTACAGCTTTGCATAATATGCGCCGTCATATTCCGATACGAAATTATCAAGTGCAAAGTCGCCCTTGTCGGCAAGGCTTGCACCGACTATCTGCTTTACACTGCCGTTATGTATATCTATGCAAGGTCTGAATTTCATTCTTCCGCCCCCATCAATGCCTTTATTTTCACCGATTTTACCTATCTATTATATATTATACTGCCTGTCCTGTCAAGAAATTCGCATTTGTCAACTTTGGACAAACTCACCCAACAATTTGCCATTGGTGCTGTGATATGTGAAAAACCTGTCCAAACGCTGTCATATTCCTTGACAAAAAGGTGATTTTAGAGTAAAATATCTATGTATGATTTATATTTAGGAAGGTGTTTAACTTATGGGACTTACTTTGACTGAAAAGATACTGAAGGCTCACCTTGTTGACGGAGAATTCGTCAAGGGTTCAGAGATAGGTATCCGTATCGACCAGACACTCACGCAGGACGCAACAGGTACAATGGCTTACCTTGAATACGAGGCTATGGGCGTTCCCCGCGTAAAGACCGAAAAGAGCGTGGCTTACATCGACCACAACACTTTGCAGTCGGGCTTTGAGAACGCTGACGACCACCGCTTTATCGGCTCGGTGTGCAAAAAGCACGGTGTGTATTTCTCACGCCCCGGCAACGGTATCTGCCACCAGGTGCATCTGGAGAGATTCGGTATCCCCGGCAAAACTCTTATCGGCTCCGACAGTCACACCCCCACAGGCGGCGGTATCGGTATGATAGCTATCGGCGCAGGCGGACTTGATGTTGCTGTTGCTATGGGCGGCGGCGCATATTACATCACCTATCCGCAGATAGTCAAGGTAAACCTCACAGGCAAGCTCAGCGACTGGGTATCGGCAAAAGACGTTATCCTTGAAGTGCTTCGCCGTATCTCCGTAAAGGGCGGCGTCGGCAAGGTAATGGAATACTGCGGCGAGGGTGTAAAGACACTTTCCGTTCCCGAAAGAGCAACGATAACAAATATGGGTGCAGAGCTTGGCGCAACCACCTCCATCTTCCCGTCCGACGAGGTAACAAAGGCTTTCCTCAAGGCACAGGACAGAGGCGATGTATGGACAGAACTGAAGGCTGACGATGATGCAGTTTACGATGAGGTCATCGACATTGACCTCGGTGCGCTCGTACCTCAGGCTGCCTGCCCTCACTCCCCTGACAATGTTAAGAATATGGACGAGATAGGCAAGCTCAAGATAGATCAGGTCTGCATAGGCTCCTGCACTAACTCGTCTTATGTTGATATGATGAAGGTCGCTTACATACTCAAGGGCAAGACTGTTGACCCAAGCGTTTCACTTGCTATCGCCCCGGGCTCAAAGCAGGTGCTGAATATGCTCGCATCAAACGGCGCACTTGCTACGATGATCGACGCAGGTGCAAGGATACTTGAATCTGCGTGCGGTCCGTGCATCGGTATGGGACAGGCTCCTAACTCGGGCGGAGTTTCGCTCAGAACATTCAACAGAAACTTCCTGGGAAGAAGCGGCACCAAGGACGGTCAGATCTACCTTGTTTCACCCGAAACTGCCGCTGCATCGGCTCTGACGGGCTACCTTACAGACCCAAGAACTCTCGGTGAAATGCCAAAGATCGAGGTCCCCGAGCAGTTCAAGATAAATGATAATATGGTCGTTGCACCTGCAAGCGTGGAGGAAATGGACAGCGTTGAGGTCCTGCGCGGACCGAACATCAAGCCATACCCCGAGACTGCTCCGCTTGTTGAGAGCATCGCTTGTCAGGTATCGCTCAAGGTCGGCGATAACATCACTACCGACCACATTATGCCCGCAGGCGCAAAGATACTGCCTCTGCGTTCTAATATCCCCGCGATCTCGCAGCACTGCTTTACCGTATGCGACGAGGATTTCCCAAGACGTGCAAAGAATATGGGCAAGTCGATAATCGTCGGCGGCACGAACTACGGTCAGGGCAGCTCCCGTGAGCACGCTGCGCTCGCACCGCTTTACCTGGGCATCAAGGCTGTTCTCGTAAAGAGCTTTGCGAGAATACACAGAGCTAACCTTATAAATGCAGGCATTCTTCCGCTTACATTTGTAAACGAGGCAGACTACGATAAGATCAGCCAGGGCGACGAGATAGCAATAGATAATGTACGCGCTGACATCGAGGCAGGCAAGACACAGCTCACAGTAAAGAACAAAACAACAGGCAGCGAGATACCTGTACTGTGCGAGCTGACAGGCAGAACAAAGGATATTATCCTTGCAGGCGGCCTGCTGGACTACACAAGAGAACAGCTTTCAAAATAATTCACAATAATCAGAATAAGAATAAAACAAAAGACAAAAGACGAAAGACAAAAGACAAAATGATACAGGAGACAAAACTATGAAAGATTCATACGATCCGCTTGATTGGGGAAACTCTCAAAACAAGAGCAATATCCCGCAGCATTCGGCAGACGAATATGACGCTTTTGCAAGCCACCCGACCTATCGCAGTGAGTTCTATGACGGTCAGCAGACAGCGGACGCTGCGTATCAGGACAGCTCTCTGTACGGGTATGACCAAAGCTATGACAGCACCTATCAGCAGGACTATCAAAGCTTCAATAATTATCAGCAGCCTAAAAGCACATACCACGATCCGCAGATGGCTAAAGGTCCTGCACAGTATACGCAGGCTGACTACGACTACATGGCGCAGAACCCGACATACATCGAAAACCCTAACAGAATGGACGCGGACGAGTTCTTTGCAATGGCACACGAGAAAGACCGCAGGGACAGACTGCGCGATAACAGAGCAATGTTCGCCCTGACAGGCAGATCGCACTATCTGTACGGCTCTGCAACGGGTGAAGACAGCCCTGAAATGAGCAAGGACTTTTTGCTGTATCTGGCATTCTGTGCGCTGGGCGCGGCTTTGTCAAGGCTGTTCAATTTTCCGCTGTGGCTGTACCCGCTGTTCTCTACGCTCGTTGCGTACGGTATCACAATGGTCAAAAAGATCGTTATTGATGAAACAGAGCCGAAAGATGCTTTCAAAGGATCTTTTCCGGAGGGTATCGCCCTTGCAGCAGGGCTGATACTCACGCTGGTTTGGTATTCAAAAGGATATTAGATCCTTAACGGGAGATGGATCAAATGCAACATATACTGCTTGCAAACAGCACCGATCAAAGCGTCCAGCCGCTTTCCAAGGGCTTGCTGATCGGCTATCTGATAGCTGCGGCGCTTGCGCTGGCAGGGCTGATAACTCTGCTTGTGCGCGAGAAAAAGCTCGCAGCACAGGAGGAATCGCGCAAAGGGATAATAGTAAAGGTCATGCTGTATATTATCTGCTCGGCGGTCATTGTCGGCGGACTGTATTATATCATCGACGCAGCTTTGCAGACTTATCCGAAAGATGCTTCTGTCAGCAAAAGCAACACCGAGGCGCTTCTCACCGCGGGATTCAGCGTAGGCTACATACTGCCGCTGCTGGGGATCATCCACAAGCGCAGGGCAAAAGGCAGGGGCGAAAGGGCGACAAAAAAATCCACGGTATTTCTTATCGCCGGGCTGCCCGTTTTCGCAGTGACGCTGCTGGCGGCGATACTGATCGCATAGTTAATTTTTAACAGGGAGGAAAATAAAATGGACAAGATTCAAATGAAAACACCGCTGGTCGAGATGGACGGCGACGAGATGACAAGGATCATCTGGCAGGAGATAAAGGACATTCTGCTGCTGCCTTACATCGACCTTAAAACAGAGTATTACGATCTCGGACTGGTACACAGGAACGAGACCAACGATCAGGTAACTATCGACTCGGCTAACGCTACCAAAAAGTACGGCGTTGCTGTTAAGTGCGCAACTATCACACCTAACGCTGCAAGAATGCCCGAGTACAACCTCAAGGAGATGTGGAAGTCCCC
>CADAEJ010000026.1 GCA_902786965.1 uncultured Ruminococcus sp.
GGAGAACGCAGGTATATTCACACACAACAACGCTTGGATAATCTGTGCTGCTGCTTATGCAGGCGAAGGCGACCAGGCATTCAAGTACTATTCCGAGATCGCTCCTGCATTCACCGAGGAGACTTCCGATATACACAAGACCGAGCCTTATGTATACGGTCAGATGATCGGCGGCAAGGACGCAGGCTCTGATATCGGTCAGACAGGCAAGAACTTCGGTCAGGGCAAGAACTCCTGGCTGACAGGTACAGCTGCATGGAACATGGTGGCTATCTCCCAGTACATACTTGGTGTACAGCCTGATTTTGACGGCCTTAAGATAGATCCATCTATCCCTACCGAGTGGGACGGCTTCAATATCACCAGGAAGTACAGAGGCAACACCTACAACATAACTGTCAAGAACCCCGATCACATCTCAAAGGGCATTAAGTCCGTTGTATGTGACGGCGTAAAGGTCAGCGGCAACGTTCTGCCTGTATTTGATAAGGGCACAGAGCATACCGTTGAGGTAGTAATGGGCTAAAGCATCAATATCCCCTGCACACGCGGGGGATATTTTTTTGTCCATTTTTACCCGCGTTGCTGATATGAAAAATCAGTATTTGCCGCGGTTTGTACACCGCGTAATTGGGGAGGACCCTTTTGAAAAAGGGTCTCTCCCCAAACCCCACCCCTAAAACTTTTATCTCTTTTTCGCCATTTGGGGACAAGTCCCCAAATAACGAAAAAGGGGTGAGGGCTTTAGAGTAAGATTTGAAGAAAGAACTTTCAAGAGAACTCCACAATTGTTCGATGTGCATACTGCGGTAAATCCGAATTTGTGCACAGCGTGCACCACGCTTGTCCGTCGCATATCGGTTTGAGCAGACAGCGGCTTTCGTGCCGCTCCGGGCTTTAATTTTGTGGGATTGGTTTTCTCGCATCACCCTCGGTTTTTGTCAATCGGGTGGTACGGCAAAACTCACGGCTTGAACTGTTGAAAGGGGCGGTGGAAGCTGCGGGGTATCTCTTGAAAAATAAAAATCTCCCTTTCCAACTGCTGAACGTTTGAGTGGGTGGCGGCAAAAGAGGGGGTTGACGGAAAAGGGGGTCAAAGGGGGAGAAACCAGAGGGGAGAAAAGTCCGCTCACCCACGCCATAAAGGCGAGGCGTCCTTGTCGCCCCAAATGGTTTCTCCCCCTTTACAGCATCGAAGAACAAAACAATAAAATCTAATCAAAATGATAGAAAAACCACAAATAAAAAGCGGAGCGAAGCTCCGCCAAACTCTGATTTATCTTATAATCTCTTTTATAAAAGGGAGTAATTTCAGAATCACACAAAAAAAGAGCTATGGACTAAACCATAGCTCTTTTATTTCACAATTACATATCCAAATTATCAGTTGCCGTACTTTGCAGTGCTGATCTTGATTCCAGGGCCCATTGTAGATGCAACTACAACGCTCTTGAGATACTGACCCTTTGCAGCAGACGGCTTAGCCTTTACGATAGCGCCGATAAGTGTTTCAAAGTTCTCGTTGAGCTTCTCTACACCGAAGGATGCCTTACCGATCGGGCAGTGGATGATGTTGGTCTTGTCAAGACGGTACTCGATCTTACCGGCCTTAGCCTCTGTAACAGCCTTGGCAACATCAGGTGTAACAGTACCAGCCTTTGGGTTTGGCATAAGTCCGCGAGGACCGAGGACCTTACCCAGACGGCCTACAACGCCCATCATATCAGGCGATGCAACTACAACGTCAAACTCCATCCAGTTTTCCTTCATGATCTTGTCAACAAGATCCATACCACCAACATAGTCAGCGCCTGCCTCCTTGGCAGCGTCATACTTGTCCTCCTTGCAGAATACGCAAACTCTTACAGTCTTACCTGTTCCGTTAGGAAGAACAACAGCGCCTCTTACCTGCTGATCAGCGTGTCTTGAGTCAACACCCAGACGAACGTGAAGCTCGATGGTCTCGTCAAATTTTGCCTTTGCGCCCTTAGCTGCGAGTTCGAGAGCCTCAGGAGCTTCATATGCTTTAGTTCTGTCGATAGCCTTTGAGCTTTCAACATACTTCTTGCCATGTTTCATAAATTTTCCTCCTCTTAAGTGGTAATACGGAATAATCCTCCCACCTCTGCGTTATTTCGCAGGTTTCGATCAATCCTCAACTACTACGCCCATTGAACGGCATGTGCCAGCGATCATGCTCATTGCACTCTCAAGGCTTGATGCGTTCAGGTCAGGCATCTTCTGCTCTGCGATCTTCTGGATCTGCTCCTTATCGTAGCGACCTTCTTCTTGTTAGGCTCACCCGATGCATGCTCGAGCTTGCAAGCCTTCTTGATAAGAACGGCTGCCGGAGGAGTCTTTGTGATGAATGTAAACGATCTGTCAGCATAAACTGTGATTACAACAGGGATGATAAGACCTGCATCGTTCTTAGTTCTCTCGTTGAAATCCTTTGTAAATGCCATAATGTTAACACCGTGCTGACCGAGTGCCGGACCAACCGGTGGTGCAGGAGTTGCCTTTCCTGCTGGGATCTGCAGCTTGATATAGCCTACTACCTTCTGTGCCATTATTTGCACCTCCATAATTAAGTGGTAAGGCGAGCCGCCGTTTGCAGCTCTCCCACGTTTTTGGAAGCCTTTATATTAAATAAAATATTGCTTCCGTTACGAATGATTTTCCCTCTTGCCTTACGCTTCAGGCTTGACCTGTGTAAGCGGAAGAGTAACTGATGTCTCTCTGCCGAACATAGATACCAGAACATCTGCGGTCTGTGCCTCCAGGTCGATCTTCTCGACCTTGCCGACAAAGCCCTCAAACGAACCTGTGGTTACCTCAACATTGTCGCCCACCTTGAAGCTTACGGTGATGTTCTCGCTTCTCTTTGTCTCTACGCCCAGAGCCCTTACTTCCTTATCGGTAAGCGGAACAGGCTTGCTTGCAGGACCTACGAATCCCGTAACACCTCTTGTGTTTCTGACAATGTACCATGAATCGTCCGTCAGAACCATTTTTACCAGCACATAGCTTGGGAACAGCTTCTTTTCGACCTCAACGGTCTTGCTCGAATGTGATCTCTTGTCCTCCTTGACCTCGGTGACGATCTCTGTCGGCACCTTGACCTCAGGGATAAGATCCTGGAGCTTACGGTTCTCAACAACCTTTTCAATATCCTTTGCTACCTTATTCTCATAACCCGAATAAGTGTGTACAACATACCACTTTGCTTCTTCTGACATGCTTGAACCTCCGTATTGACAGTTGTTAAAACCCTTCAGGACTTAGGTTCCGATCTTCAGTATCGCCTTTATCGCATAGCCAAGACCTGAATCAACAGCGAACAGGAACAGTCCCATGAACGCCATAACGCCCATTACGATACCTGTGTTGTTGATGACCTTTTTCCTGGTCGGCCAAACTACCTTCTTCATCTCGCTCTTGAGCTCCTTGAAGTAGCGCTTCAGACCGCCCTTTTTCTTGACATCCTTTACAGCGACAGCTTTCTTCGCCTTGTCCTTTTCCTTTGCAGACTTAGTAACATCATTTTTAGCCATTATTCATAGCTCCTTTCTGACTATTACTTAGTCTCTTTGTGAAGAGTGTGCTTCTTACAGAACTTGCAGTATTTATTCATCTCAAGTCTGTCAGGGTCATTCTTCTTGTTCTTTTTGGTGTTGTAATTTCTCTGCTTACATTCTGTGCATGCAAGTGTGATCTTTACTCTCATTTCGGCACCTCCTGACGAAATTTGCACCCCGCAAGAACTATCAGGGTACAGTCTGCCTCCCTCATTTACGGCTTTTTACAGCCCGAGGTAACTTATGAATTCTGCCGCACCGCTTTATAAAAACGGGCGCAAAAAAATAGACCTCAATAAGAGGTAAAAACATTATACCTCATTTGCGCTTTTTTGTCAAGACTTTTTTCCAAAAAAATTGTCCTTTTTGCAAAAGCGTTCCTATTATAATAAGAATATGCGGCAACAGCGCGCTGAATTGGGGGCTTTCCGGTCAATGCCCCAAAGCGTTCGCAAGCGAACGCTTTACCCCTTCGGATACACTTTCTTATAGGATTAAAGCCTTATCCAAGCAACGCACTTCACGTCTCTACACTCTCAACCAAGCGCAAGCGATATCCAAAGCTTCGTACAGACTATCCTTCTTTGCGGTCTTGACGATAGCCTCGATGGGATTGATAGTCATATCGGTAGACATCTTTCTTATCATCACCTTGTCAGCGACCTCTATCTCGCCGACCTTTTTGGTGCTTTGTATCTCCATCTGCACAACGAACTCGTCATACATATTTCCGAAGTACAGCTGATTACCCTTTCTCACCAGCGGAAGTCCCTTGTAAGTGAAAAATGCGCTTTTTTCCTTTGCCATAGTAATTCCTCCTTATAGTCGATCCAACTTTCAGCTTATTTATTTGCCCTTGTCAGAGGGCATCTATCATAGCGGTGAGCTTATCCGTCCAGGTCTTGTCCACAAGGTAGGTCATCTGTCCGTTTACCCTTGCGCCGAAGCCCTCGTCTGTCTTCACAAGCTCAAGCCTGTCGGCAGAGCCGTCATTTTTGTGATACACAGCAGATATGCTCGCATCGCCTTTGACATCTTTGGTATATATCTTGTTTGTGGGGCATTTCATCAGATGCTCGTACAGCTCTCGGAATTTTTCAAGGTCAAGCTCTCTGCCCGCGCTTGTTACCTTAACGGTGCGCACCTTTGAAACGTCCTCGTTTATCCTGTCGTTCTGACCGCCCTCGTTGGTTATAAGATACTCGTGTGTTTTGCCGCCGAGCGTTATATCAAGCCTTTTGATGTTCACGAGATAATTCGGGAGCATGATATCAGAAAGCAGTCCTGCGGCGGTAATATCCACCCACGGCAGATATTCCTTTGCGACCGCATAAATGCAGTTTGTCCCGTCAGCGCCCTCGATAGTGCAGTAGTATCTTTCCTTTTCGCTGTCATCACCGCGCACAGCGGCATTGCCTATCTTCAGCGTGAGGTCAAGCTCACCGTCCTTCAGTCTGACCGTGACGGCAGGCTTGTCGAGCCCGTATTTTGCCTTTGCCGCATCATCGGGTCTTATGACCTCGCAATACTCCGCGTTAAGACCGTACAGCCCGTTGACTGTTCCCGATGATCTGCCAGCATCGAGCTGTGCCTTTATCGGCGCGCTCATCGACCAGCTCTCACCGCTTCTCTCGAGCACGATATCGTCAGCGCCCTGCTTTGAAACAGTCATCTTCGCACTGCCTGCGGCAGTTTTCTGCGGCTGCGGTGATATCGCCTGCGAAACGTAGTCACGCACATTGCCCGTGAAATATATCTGCGCATTGCCCTCGATAAGAACGACCCTGCGCTGTCCCTCGACCGCCGCGTAGAAAAGCCTCTCGTCAGCGGGTGATGCCTCACCGACAAGCACAGTCACCGAGGTGCCGTCATTATAGGTTATCACGCCCTTACCCTTTGGCTCGTTCAAGCCGTACCTTGCAAGGTCATCGGTATCCTGCTCGACTACCCTCTGTGCGCGCAGCCCCTTGCACAGCTCGATAAGCGCATTTTCAAGCTGAACATTCTGCTTGATGCCCTCAAGCTGCTCAATATGCGCCTCGCCGCCCTGACCTGCCGTCACGGTAAAGCTCTCGCCGCCGCTTGTGACGGTGACGCTTTTTATATCCGCGCGCGAGGTGAGCATATTGCTTGTATGAAAGCTCTGCGAGCTGCTGTCCTGCGGTATCTCGCTGTCGCCGTGGTCGTGGTCATGCTCACCGCTGTCCCTTTGCAATATCACTATCGCGACAACGCACAGCACACACAGCACAAGCGCGGCAATTATCCAAAGCAGTTTCTTTTTCATCGGCTCTTACCTGCGTTTTCTTCTCACGGTGATAACGATGCCAAACACCGCAGCTATCAGCGGCAGCACGAATATGAACGTCCACTTGAGGACATTTTTCTGCGCCTGCGAGATCTCAAATCCCTTTGCCGCGATGATCTTCGGCTCGATCTTTATTTCGGGAGTTTTGCCCGTCATCTTGTTGAAAAGCGTGAGGAGCATATCCTTGTTTGCGTACTGACCGTAGGCAACGAACTGATCCTCCGCCACAGATGATGTGCCGAAAACCGCTACACCTGCGCCTGTTGACTGGTCTATGCTCAATGCCGCATAGCACTGCTTTGCATTTTTGAGCGTTTTTGTTTCGCCGTTGACAAGCGCGTTTGTTTCAGCAGTAAATCCGCTGTCAGAGCTTGAAAACAGCTTGTATATATCAAGCGATGAATTACCTGCGTCAACAGTCTCGACAGGTCTTGACTGTGCAACGAGCAGCTCGGGCTTTTTGCTTTCCATATCCGAAAGCAGGTACTCCGATACCTCGCCCGCTATCGTGTAATACGGCTGGTTGTAGTACATATCCTGCCTGCTCTCGCACACTATCCCCTCGCCGACGGTAAGTCCGTACTTGTTCAGCACCTTGTTGAGAAGAGGCGTTTCTGCCTGCGCGGCGTGCGAGAAAAATACGATCTGTTTATGTCCCTTTCCGCCGTTGTCCAAAAACCTTTCAAGCTTATCAACATCTGCCTGCATATAGTCTGTCCGCGGTGCGCCGATGACCGCAACGTCGGTATTTTCGGGAATATCGTCCTTTGTGATATCTACATCGCTCACGTTGTAGCCGTTTGCTTCAAGCAGCGAGCGCATATACTTCAGCTCGCCCAGCTCGTTTCTTCCCGTGAGGAAGGTGATGTACACGGGCTTGGGATCTGTGACCGTCATAAGCGCCGATGTGAACGCACCCTCTGCACTTGACGATGCGATGTACTGCGAGAAATACTGTAAAAACTGCGCCTGCGAGCCGTCAAGGTTCTTGCGCGCGTAGGACTCTATGTTAAAGCCCGAATTTGAAAGTCCCTCAACGAGCCTGTCATCGAAATTCACAAGGTCAGCAACGCCTATCCTGCGCGTTCTGCTTATCTTTTTGCCGTCAACTGTCGTTTGAGTCTCAAACACGATATCCATTTCATTGACCTCGCCGTACGAGCGTGCGATATCGGGATTTTTCTCCATATCAACAAATCTGTACGAGATACGGCTGTTCTCGCGGCAATAGTTTTTCAGCAGCTCTGCTGCCTGCTTGTTGTACGGATAGTTGAAATTCTCAAAGGTTTTTTCGTCCGAAAATACCGTGACCTTAACATCGGTATCTATCTTTCTGACGTACTCCAGAGACTTTTCGGAAACCGTGTAGCGTTTGTCGCCTGTCATATCAACACTCAGTGGGTACTTGTCAAAAAACATCGTGACCACGACATTCACAAGCACTACCGCCGCGATAACAACTATCGTCAGCGTCAGCGAAAGCGCCGAGTGACCGAGCCTTCTGCCAAGCCCGCCCTTTGCCTTTTGCTTGCTTTGGGAAATGTCCTTTTTCTTTTCTGCCATCAGACGCACCCCCTAACTGTACCTGCGCTTTTCGACTACCCGAACCGTGAGGAACAGGAACACGAAAGCTGCGCTTACAAAGAAAAGTACGTTTGATATATCGAAAATGCCGTAGGTAAAGGTGTAATACCTCTCTGCAAATGATACCTTATCGGCAAGCTTTGTCAGAAACTCAAACGGCAGCTGCGATGCTATCGAGGAGATGAACGTTGTACACATCAGCACGCCGAAGCCGAAAACTGCCGCAACGCTCTGGCTCTCGGTGCAGGAGGAGCAGAAAATGCCTATCGAGATGTACGCTGCACCTATCAGCGCAAGTCCGATAAGGTTGCCAAGCACCACCTTCCAGTCGGGCGATGCGTAAATGCTGGCAACAAGCGCCATTACGACAGTTATGCTTATCGCCGCAAGGTATACGGTGAATGCTGCAAGGAACTTGCCCGCAACTATGCCGCCTATGCTCACAGGTGAGGTCAGCAGGCACTGGTCGGTCTTTGAGCGCCTCTCCTCCGCCATTGTGCGCATTGTCAGTATGGGAACTATCACCACAAGCACTATGACGAGCGAGCTGAACAAAAGGTCCATTCGCACCTTGCCCTCGCTTATGCCCGTAACGTAGAACATAAGCCCTGCGTATGCGTAAAACGCTGCAAGGAACACATATCCTATCGGCGTGACGAAATAGCTTTTCAGCTCACGTCTGAAAACCGCACCCATCAGCCCACCTCCTTTTGCTCGGTGAGGCGAATGAATATCTCCTCCAGAGTCGGCTTTGAGGTACGCATTTCAAGTATCGCCCAGCCGCCCTTTGCCGCGCTGTCAAATACCTGTCTGCGTATATCGCTGTCCTTTGCGGACTTTATGACTATTTCAAGCTCTCCGCCCTTTGCCTTTTTGCAGCTGACCTTCTGCGCGCCGCTTATAGCCTCCAGGCTGTCAAGCACGCTCTGCTTATCGCCCTGCGCGGTGAGGTAGATGTTCTTTTCATCGTCAAAGCCCGCAAGGATATTCTTCTCGGTATCGTCTGCAACTATCCTTCCGCGGTTGATGACAACTATCCTGTCGCACACCGCCTGCACCTCGGGCAGAATATGCGAGGAAAGTATCACCGTGTGGCGCTTGCCGAGCTTTTTTATCAGGTCCCTTATCTCGACTATCTGCTTGGGGTCAAGTCCGACTGTCGGCTCGTCAAGGATAAGTATCTTTGGGTCGCCCACCAGTGCCTGCGCAAAGCCGACACGCTGGCGGTAGCCCTTTGAAAGATTTTTTATCAGTCTGCCGTAGACATCGCCAAGCCCGATAAGCGAGCAGATGTCTTTCATATGTGATATTTTCGGCAGCTTGCATTTTTTGAGGTCATAGATGAAGTAAAGGTACTCCTTTACCGTCATATCCTCGTAAAGCGGGGGTATCTCGGGCAGGTAGCCCATGTTTTTCTTGGCTTTCATCGGCTGTTCGAGCACATCGCACCCGTCAACAAGCACCTTTCCCGATGTTGCGGAAATATACCCCGTTATGATGTTCATAGCGGTAGATTTGCCCGCGCCGTTGGGGCCGAGGAAGCCGAGTATCTCGCCGTCATTCACGCTGAAGGACACATCGTCAAGAGCCTTTTGCGCGCCGTAGCGCTTGGTGATGTTTCTTACCTCTATCATGATAGTCCTCCTTTCGCGTTTTATCAGGAAAGCTTCTGTATGCCCTTGTTTATCCTGTCTATCGTGTCCTGCTTGCCGATGATGTAGGCTATCTCGACTCCGCCGCCCGGTGTTGACTGCTTGCCCGACAGCGCAACTCTCAGCGGCCAAAGTATTATGCCGTTTTTAACGCCGAGCTTTTCGATAAGCCCGAACAGCGCGCCGTGTATGCCCTCTATCGTCCAGTCATCAAGCGCCTGCAAAACAGGCAATACCTGCTTCAGTGACTCGAGCGAATTTTCAAGGTTTGTTTTCATCTTCTTGTGACAGTACATTTCATTATCGTACTCGGGCAGGGCGTCGATAAAGTCCACCATTTCGGGAATATCGGTGAACACCTCTGTCCTTGCCTGCAAAAGTGATGCGATGTACTCAAAATCTACATCTTCTCTCTTTACAGACTGCTTTATATAAGGTATTGCATACTTCGCAAAATCTTCGGGAGCAAGCGCCTTGATGTACTTTGCATTGATAGCCTTCATCTTCAGCGGATCAAAGATAGCGGGCGCTTTGGAAAGTCCGTGGATATCAAACTCCTTGACAAGCTCTTCGAGCGAGTATATCTCGTTCTCGCCCTTTGGTGCCCAGCCAAGCAGTGCGATGTAGTTAAGCACAGCCTCTTTGAGATAGCCCTTGTCCATTAAATCCTGGAACGAAGCATCGCCGTCGCGCTTTGAAAGCTTGTGCTGTTTGTCCTTCATAATATGCTCAACGTGTATGTATGTAGGCACTTCCCAGCCGAATGCCTTGTACAAAAGCTCGTACTTGGGCGCGGAGGAAAGATACTCGTTGCCTCTTACAACGTGGGTTATGCCCATAAGGTGATCGTCAACAACGTTTGCGAAATTGTAGGTCGGCATACCGTCGGTCTTGATAAGTATCTGGTCCTCAAGCTCTGCGCAGTCAACGGTTATATCGCCGTAAAGCTCATCGTGGAATGTGACCTGACCCTGCGTGGGCATCTTCTGCCTGATAACGTAAGGCGTGCCTGCATCAAGCTTTGCCTGCACCTCCTCTTTGGAGAGGTCGCGGCAATGTCTGTCGTAGCTGTATGTCTTGCCCTGCGCCTCAAGCTCCGCCTTCAAGCCGTCGAGCCTTTCCTTGTCGCAGAAGCAGTAATACGCCCCGCCCTTTTCGATAAGCTCCAGCGCATACTTTTTGAACATACCCATTCTTTCCGACTGGATATACGGACCTACGGGACCGCCGATATCAGGTCCCTCGTCCCAGTTAAGACCTACGTCCTTGAGCGTTTTATAGATGACCTCTGTTGCGCCCTCAACGTATCTTCCCTGGTCGGTGTCCTCGATACGCAGAATGAAATCTCCGCCCTGCTGTTTTGCGATAAGGTACGCAAACAGCGCAGTACGCAGGTTTCCGATGTGCATATATCCCGTCGGTGACGGTGCAAAACGTGTTCTTACCTTGTTCATTTATATCTTCCTTTCGTCAAATGACCTCGCTGCGAATTTTATGCGCCTTGAAATACTCGTGCGCATAGCTTGTATCGCGGTCTATCTGTTTTTTCAGCTCCTGTGCGTCTGCGAACTTTTTCTCGGGGCGTACAAACTTATCAAAGTACACCGTGACGGTCTGCCCGTAAAGGTCGCCGTCATAGCCGATTATGTAAGTTTCCGCAAGCGGTGAGGTGTGCGCATTGAAGGTCGGCTTTATGCCGATATTCGTCACGCCCGCGTACCACCTGCCGTCAAAGCAGACGCGCGTGCAGTAAACACCGAAGCGCGGCAATATCTGCCCCTTGGGTATGCGCTGATTTATTGTCGGGTGTTCAAGCGTTCTTGCTATGCGCTGTCCCGTTTCGACGGGGAGCTGTATAAAGAACGTGTAGCCAAGCATCTCGTTTGCCATTTCTATCTCGCCGCAGCGTATCGCACTGCGGATAACGGTCGAGCTGATAACGCCGTTTGCATCGCAAAGCTGTCTTATCACATCGACCTTTATGCCGAATTTCTCACCAAGCTCGCACAGCGTACCGCAGTCGCCCTTTGCTCCTTTGCCGAAACGAAAATCCGTACCGCACACCGCGCGCTCACAGCAAAGCTTTTCCTTCAGCACCCTGCGCACGAAATCCTCACAGGACATATCCTTGTAGTCTGTAAATCTCGGTGAGAACAGATACTGCACCCCGAGCTTTTCAAAGCACCTTTGTTTTCCCTTGTCGGTGAGTATCATCTCTATCTTTCCATCGTGTCCCTTTGTCGTGACCGTGTCCGTTTCAAAGGTGAACACCGCAGGCTTTAGTCCCTGCTTTTTATATTCGCACGCCCTGCCGATAACAAGCTGATGTCCTCGGTGCACCCCGTCAAACAGACCGAGTGCGCAGGCGGTTTTTTCCGAAATATTATCTGCGTCTTTAAGGTATATCAAAGTATTACCCCCAACGTCACCTCTGCGAGCTTTTGAAAGCCCACATCATTTCGCCTGTAAGGCTTATGCTGCCCGGCTCTGCGGGAACGTCACCGCGCTTTACCCAGACTGCCTCTGCAAGCTCCTGTTTGTCCATTTCTATCCTGCGCGAGCCCTTGACCTTTGCAAAGTAGCCTATCAGCAGATTTTGTGCAAATCCCCACGGCTGCGTTGCAAAGAACTCTATATCCTCTATCTCCAGACCTGTTTCCTCCATAGCCTCGCGCTTTGCCGCCATTTCGGCACTCTCGCCCATTTCGACAAAGCCTGCAACGAGCGCGTACTTTTTGTACTCTCTGTCCGCATAGCGTGTCAGCAGGATACTGTCCGTTTGCTCGTCGATTATACCCAGTATCACAGCGGGCGCTATCTTGGGGTAGACCTCGCCGCCGCAGCCCGTGCAAACCATACAGCGCTTTTGCGGTGAATGCTCAAGCGCCTTTCCGCACACGCTGCAAAACCTGCTCTCGCGGTGAAAGCAGTAGTAATGAAAACCCGTGACTATCGCATAATGCTCGATATCGGCAGCGACCTGCCTTATCTTGTTCAGCGGTTCAAAATCAAACCCCTGTGCACTCGTCTTTTCAAGGCACAAAAAGAACCTTTTGCCGTCCGCATTAAAAACAAACACGCATCTGCCTTTTGTATCAAGCTCTTTAACGCTCGGCAGGATAGCTTTATTATCCCGTATCTGCACAAGCACGCTGCGCCCGTCAAAGCAAAGCACGCTGTCGCCGTCCTTTGCGGGCAGCGGGTCATATTCTATATCTACCTGTGTGGGTATTTCCTGAAACATCTTATCACCTAATAAAAGTTTTTCACGCTGCGCAGCATCTCGTTTTCAAATGCCGCAAGCCCTAAAAATTCGCCGTCAGCGCCAAAGACGCGGAAAGTTTTATCGCTTTTGCTGTCTGCCTGCACCTGATGCGCGTACAGCTTTACGCCGTTTTTGTATAGCGCAGTCTGACGCTGTTCAAGGTGGATATCCTCGTACAGCTCAAATGCCTTGTGTGTCGGCATTATGACCTGTGCGAGCCTGCCCTGCGCGCAGGTATCGGCTATCTGCTCTATCGTAAGGCACTGGCTTATGTCAAATCCGCCCGAGTACGTCCGCACAAGGCTTGTCATCACCGCGCCCGTACCAAGTGCCTGCCCGATGTCGTCAATTATCGTGCGCACATAGGTACCCTTTTCGCAGCTGATAGTCATTTCGCCCTGCTGCGTATCCTCGTCAAAATCGGTTATCGTGATCTCGTGAACTACGCATATGCGCGGTTTTCTCTCGACCGTCTTTCCTTCGCGCGCAAGCTGGTAAAGGCGTTTGCCATCTACCTTTACAGCCGAGTACATCGGCGGCAGCTGGGTTATCTCGCCTGTGAACTGCGCCTTGACGCTTTCAAGCTGTCCGCGCGTTACCTGCGAGGGCTTTTGTTCAAGCACATTGCCCGTTATATCGAGCGTATCAGTCGTAACTCCCAGCTTAAAGCCCGCTGTATAGGCTTTTTTCGTATCGGGCAGAATATCGCACGCCTTTGTTGCCTTGCCCACGAAAACAGGCAGAACGCCCGTTGCCATAGGGTCAAGCGTACCTGCGTGACCCAAGCGCTTTATTTTCAGCACTCCGCGCAGCTTTGCGACAACGTCGAACGATGTCCAGCCCTGCGGCTTGTTGACGGGCAGGATACCCGATATATTTGTGTTGTCCGTTGTATTTATCATACTTCAAACAGCTTTGCAGCACCGTCAAGCAGCTGCTTTTCGACCTGCTCGAGCGTACCCTGTATCTCGCAGCCTGCTGCTCTTATGTGTCCGCCGCCGCCGAACTGCTGGCAGAACTCCGCCGCATTGAGCTTATCGGTCGTTCTGACAGATATTTTGTAGTAGTCGGTGTGTCTTTCCTTGACGGTTATACCGATGTCCACGCCCTCAACACAAAGCGGTATCGAGGCAAGTCCGTCAAACTCGGACTGGTCAACGCCGCACTGTGCCATAAGCTGCTTGGTCAGCACTATCATCGAGCATCTGCCCTCAAAATAGTACTTCATACGGCTGATTACCGTCTGCTCGACCTGCATTCTGCCTCTGCTCTTAACGTCGAACATCTCGCGGTTGATGTTGGCAAAGTCGATGTTGTACGCCATAAGCTCCGCCGCGATGATGTGTGTTTTTGGCGTGGTGTTTTCGTACTTGAAGCAGCCTGTATCGGTCGCAACGCCTGTATACAGGCACTTTGCGATGTGGTCGCTTATCGGTCTGCCGCTGAGCTTGATTATCTCGTATATTATCATCGCCGCCGCAGACGCATCGCCGTCAACATAAGTCTTGTCAGCAAAATTCTTGTTCGAGATATGGTGGTCTATGCAAAGGTCTACCGCGCCCTGCTGCTGATACTGCAAAAGGTTGCTGCCGATAAGATTGGGGTCGGCGATATCCACCGCAACAACGTATTTCTCCTCAAATTCCTGCGGTCTGTAGCCCTCAAACAGAAAAGCATATCTGCTTGGCAGCTGGTCGCTGTTGAGCACATTTGCGTGCTTGCCCATATCTCTCAAAAAACTGCACAGCGCAAAGCCCGAGCCGAGCGTATCTCCGTCGGGACTTTTGTGCGTAAGTATCGTAAAATTATCGTTTGTTAGGAAAATATCTAAAATCTCCTGAAGCTCCATTATCATAATTCCTTTCCAAGAAACCTGTCATTCCCCGTCAGTCTCGTCTTCCCTATTGTCTGTTTTTTCTTCCGGAACAAGCGTTTTGAGCCTGCGTGTTATCTCTGCCGAGCGCTCTATGGAATTATCCGCCACAAAGCTGAGCTCGGGGCATTTTTTCATGCCCAGCACCTTTGAGACCTCTTTTCTGATAAGTCCCTTTGCGCTGTCAAGCCCCTTGACTGCTTCCTTTGCGCTTTCAAAGCCCTCAAAGCTTGAGATATACACCTTGCAGAACGAGCCGTCGCTTGCCACATCGCATCTTACCACCGTCAGCATCATGCCGCCGTGCAGACGCGGGTCTTTAAGCTCACGCATCATGCCCGAAACTATTCTTTTTATATCCTCTGACATTCTGCCTGCTTTATGTGAAGCCAAAGCCATTCTCCTTTCGCTTTTATCTTAATCTCTGTACTCCTCCATGATGTAGCCCTCGAAGATGTCGCCCTCCTTGATGTCGGAGAACTTTTCAAGAGTGATACCGCACTCGAAGTTTGCAGCGACCTCTTTAGCATCGTCCTTGAATCTCTTCAGGCTGCTCATCTTGTCGTCTGCGATTATTATACCATCTCTTACTACGCGGATAAGGTCGTTTCTTCCGATCTTGCCCGAAAGAACGTAGCAGCCCGCAACAGTACCGACGTTGGAGATCTTGTAGACCTGTCTTACCTCGACTCTTGCGGTATCGACCTCTCTGAACTTCGGCGCGAGCATACCCTTCATAGCCGCAGTCAGATCCTCGATAGCATCGTAGATTATTCTGTAAAGTCTGATGTCAACGCCGTTCTGTTCAGCGTTCATTTTTGCAACAGGGTCAGGGCGAACATTGAATCCGACGATGATCGCCTTTGATGCGCTTGCCAGCATTACATCGCCCTCGGAAACAGCACCGACTGCACCGTGGATAACCTTGACCTTTACCTCCTCGTTGGACAGCTTTTCAAGCGACTGCTTTACAGCCTCCACCGAGCCCTGAACGTCTGCCTTTACGATAACAGGCAGCTCCTTCATCTCGCCCTCGCTTATCTGCTCGAACAGATTATCAAGAGTTACCTTGTTGTACTGGCTGAACTCCTGCTCCTTAGCCTCGTGCTTTCTTTGCTCAACAAGCTCTCTTGCGAGTTTTTCGTCTGCAACTGCGTTGAACACATCACCTGCGCTTGGCACCTCGCCAAGACCTGTTATCTCAACAGGTGTTGATGGTCCTGCCTGCGCGATAGCTCTGCCCTTGTCGTCCGTCATAGTTCTTACTCTTCCGACAGATGTACCTGCGATAAGCACATCGCCCGATTTGAGTGTACCGTTCTGCACGAGCAGTGTTGCAACAGGGCCCTTGCCCTTGTCAAGTCTTGCCTCGATAACAGTACCCTTTGCCAGCCTATCGGGATTTGCTTTAAGCTCCTTGACCTCTGCAACGAGCAGAATGTTTTCAAGCAGGTCGTCAATACCCATACCCGTCTTAGCTGAAACAGGCACAGCGATAACGTCACCGCCCCACTCCTCAACAACGAGGTCATGCTCGGTGAGCTGCTGCTTGATCCTATCGGGATCTGCGGTATCCTTATCCATTTTATTTATAGCAACGATTATCGAAACGCCTGCTGCTTTTGCATGGTTGATAGATTCAACAGTCTGCGGCATGATACCGTCATCAGCAGCAACCACGAGGATCGCGATATCTGTGATATTTGCACCTCTTGCTCTCATCGCGGTAAACGCCTCGTGACCCGGAGTATCGAGGAAGGTTATCTTCTCGCCCTTGTAATTTACCTGGTAAGCGCCGATATGCTGCGTGATGCCGCCTGCCTCGCCGTCGGTAACGTGAGCGTTTCTTATCTTGTCAAGGATAGATGTCTTACCGTGGTCAACGTGACCCATAACAACTACAACAGGGCATCTTGGCTTGAGGTCCTCTGCCTTGTCCTCATCATCAACGATAAGTCTTTCCTCGATAGTTACAACTACTTCCTTCTCGACCTTTGCGCCCAGCTCGTCTGCAACGATAGCCGCCGTATCAAAGTCAACGACCTCGTTGATGCCTGCCATTACGCCAAGTCCCATAAGCTTTTTGATAACAACGCTCGCTGTGACTTTAAGCCTTGATGCAAGCTCGGATACAACTATCTCGTCAGGTATCATAACCTTGAGCTGCTGCTTTCTTGCTCTTTCAAGCTCAAGTCTGCGCAGCTTTTCAGCCTCTGTTTCTCTCTTATGCGAGAACTGCTGCTTTTTGTGCTGCTGCGATTTCTGAACCAGCTTTTGCTTTTTAGCCTGGTTTTCCTTGCTCTTGTTATGCTTGGTGTTAGCAAGGTTATCGTATTTTTCGTTATACTTGTCAAGCTCCACATAGCTGCCTCTGGTGTCGATGGTGGTAGTCTTTGTGTAGCTGTCCCCGTCGTCAGAAGAGAGCGTGTAGCCCTTTTCGTCCTTCATTGCGCCAAATCCGCCGAGCTGTGTTCTTACGCCGAAATCCTTCTTCTTTGCAGGCTCGTGCTTTTTGTCGGACTTCCTCGGCTGCTTTTTCTCCTCAGCCTTCGGCTTTTCTTCAGCCTTTGGTTTCTCCTCTGCCTTTGGCTTTTCTTCAGACTTTGGTTTTTCCTCGGTCTTTGGTTTCTCTTCAGCCTTAGGCTTTTCCTCTGCCTTTGGCTTTTCTTCGGTCTTTGGCTTTTCCTCTGCCTTTGCAGCAGCCTTCCTGGCAGTTTTCTTTTCCTTGACCTCGGGCTTTTTCTCGTCCTCCGGTCTTACGTTATTTGCAAAATATGCGTTAAAATTCTCCACCTGATTTTTCTGGGTGAAGTATTCAAGCACATACGAGACCTCCTCTGGCAAAAGCGATGCCTGCGTCTTTCTCGTTTCTCCGTCATATGTTTCAAGGCACTTAACAATATCCGCATTAGTTACATTAAGGTCCTTTGCAAGCTCACCGAGCTTGGTCTTGTTTACTTTCTTTTCCATAGGCGATTATGTCCTCCTTGTTTATCGCACACTGTAAGCCGTGCAGGCTGTTATGATTCAAACTCGCCGGGGTCTATTGTTATCTGCTCAAGTCCCTTTGCACACGACTTTGCAAAGCCGTGATCGGTCATAGCGATTATGCCCGCTCTTTTGCCAAGCCCGTACCACATATCGTCCATAGTCATTTCAAGGCGGTACAGCTTAACGCTGTTCCTTGCGCAGATGTAGCGCACCTCTTTGAACGATTTTTCCGAAATATCCGTGGTGATGAATACCGCCGCGGCAGAGCCCTCACGGCACACCTTTTTGACCATATCCATTCCCACCGCGAGCTTGCCCGCTTTTTTGCAGATGGTGATCATCCCTGTCTTGTTATTGTTCATTTGCGATCGCAGCCTCCAGCTGACTAATTATCTCCTCGTTTACCCGAAGCTTTTTGGACTTTCCCGCTTTTTTCAGGCAATCGGTACTTTTACAGATATATGCGCCGCGTCCCGCCATTTTTCCCGTCGGGTCAACGCTGACGTTATCCTGCTTGTCGGTAACTATGCGGATAAGCTCCTTCTTTGGCTTCATCTCGCCGCACCCGACACACATCCTCATAGGTATTTTTTTAGTTTTCATGCGTTATCCTCGTCAACAGGCACCTCGGGAAGAATATCTATCTTGTAGCCCGTAAGCTGCGCTGCAAGCTTTGCGTTCTGTCCCTTGTTGCCGATAGCCAGCGAAAGCTGATTGTTAGGAACGATGACCTGACATCTCTTTTGTACCTTATCGCCGTCAACAAGGTCTTCAAGCAGGTCTACCCTTATTACCTCGGCAGGAGCAAGCGCCTTTGCGATAAACTCCGCAGGATCCTCGCTGTAGGTGATGACATCTATCTTCTCGCCGTTTATCTCGTTCACAACGGCAGTGATCCTTGACTTCTTCGGTCCTATGCAGGCACCGACCGCATCAACGTTGGGGTCATTTGAAATAACTGCGATCTTGCTTCTTGCACCTGCAACTCTTGAGATCGCCTTGATCTCAACTGTTCCGTCTGCGATCTCGGGCACCTCGATCTCAAACAGTCTTTTGATGAACTCTCTCTGCGTTCTTGATATCCTGATAACAGGCTGTCTTTTTTCGGAATTTGCGATACCTGCGACATAGACCTTTATCATATCGCCTGCCTTGAGCACCTCGCCGGGTATCTGCTCCTTCCTGATGAAATAGACCTCGTTCTTGTCGATAGTCACGATAGCGTTGAGCGTACCGGGCTCGACCTTCTGAACGACCGCAGAAACGACCTCGCGCTCCTTATCCTGATACTGCTCGATAAGCCTTGCCTTTTCGTAATCCTTGATATCGTGCTTTATCGACTGCTTTGCGTTCTGCGCCGCAACTCTGCCGAACCTTGCGGGATCAAGCGGGATATCCACCCAATCACCGACCTTGATATCAGGATCATACGTTCTTGCTTCCTCTATCCAGATCTCGTTGTCCGGGTCATCGACGTACTTAACGTCCATGACCTCTTTGTGCAGCTTCATCTCGAACTTGTTGTTCTCGGGGTCGATATCTACCGTGATGTGCTCGCTCATAGGGTAATCTCTCTTTATCGCCTTCATGATACCCTGCTTTATCTTCTCGATAAGCACCTCTTTTTCAATGTGGTTTTCCTGTTCCAATGCGCTGAGCGCGTCAAAGATCTCTTTGTTCATTTTCCTACCGTTCCTTTCAGTTATAGTCTGCCTTTGCGGCTTTTGTACATTTTATTAAAGGAGTTATCTCCGTGATCAAGAAATTTATTTTATTCATCGAACAGATCAGCATCGTCATTGAGCTTGATATACGCGCAGTCGGAGAGCCTGAACCTGACATTCTCCACACCGTCGCCGTTTTCGTCGAGCGTCTGGCAAAGGATATATTCCTTATCGTACCCCACAAGACCGACGATAAACTCTCTTTCGCCGTTTTCGTCAGGGCGGATAAGCCTTACCCTCACCACGTCGCCGATGCACACCTCAAAATGCTCGGGCAGGCGAAGCTCTCTGCCAAGGCCGGGACTTCCGCACTCAAGCACATAGCTTTGCTGTATCGGGTCAGCCTCGTCAAGCGCCTTGTTCATAGGTCTTGTGAACGCCTCGCAGTCGTTCATATCAACGCCGCCGTCCTTATCGATAAGCACGCGCAGATACCACGTTGCGCCCTCTTTTTCAAACCGCACGTCCCACAGAAACAAGCCGAGCTCGTCTGCAATGGGCTGTGCAAGCTCACGCACCTTTTGCACGGTGCTTTTCTTACTGTCCATACAATTCCTCCATACAAAATCAAAAGACCGGAAGTCAAGTTCCAGTCTTTCATTAAAAGCCTATTGTAGTTAGTATACCACATTTGCGCGGTGATTTCAAGGCTGAAAAACGGATTTTGAAGAGTTTTAATGAATATTCGCAGTAATATTTTGTAAATATTCTGTTAACTCTCCTGTTCGTCCTCTTTTTCCTTGCCTCTTTTTCCGAAAAATCTGCGCTTTTTCTGCTTCTGCGGAGCTTCCTCAACAGGGGGCTTGGCAGTTTGCGGCTGCTCCTCCTGCTGCTCCTGCGGCAGCATATCCTCAAATCTTCTTCGGTTTTTGCGCGTGCCCTCCACAAAATCTATCGGCACAGTGAAAAGAATACCCGTATTTGGCGAGGAAAGGTCGCCGACGGTATTGTAAATGACCTTTCGCGCTATATCGAGCTGGTCATTTCTGATGACCGACAGGATAGTGCGGTTGTCCTCCTCAGAGCCGCTCAATATCGCCCTTATAGACGAGCTGATAAAGCTGCTGTCAAGCCGCGAGAGCGTAGTTGCCAAGCCCGATGACTCGATGATAGTCGCGCCGCCGAGTCCCGCCGCTGACATTCCCTCAAGCAGATTGTCAAGCGCATCTGTTTTATTAAGGATAAGTACCATTAACTTCATTGATGTTTCTCCCCGTGTATTTGTTCGTCATTTCCCCGAAGTGCTTTCATCGGGGGACTTTGCGGGCGGTTCTGTTATTTTCGCAGTCACCGCAGCTTGCTTTTTAACGCCGAATGTATCAGCCACCTGCGAAATATAGTCGCTCTTCATTGTAAACGCCGTGTAATCGCTGTTCCAGCTGCCCTGCGGCGTAAGGCTCTTTGCAGGGATATCCCTCTCATCAAGCATGACCTCAAGGTATCTGCGTATCTCGTTGAACGCATCTTTTGTAAGATTGGTATTGCTGCCTGTGGTGATTATTTCATAGATATTGTACAGGTTGTCCTTAGTTACGGTAGCCTGTCTGAAACCGTTGTTGATGACCTGCTCAAGCGCACTGCTCAAAAATGTCAGGTTGCCCGCCTTTTTATCATTGAAAATATCATAGCTTGCGAGGTTGACTATCTGTCTGCCCGAAAGCGTTACAAGGTCGCCCTTTTGCAGCGAGATATCGTCCTTGCTGCTTTCCTGCGAAATATAGTAAAACTCCTGCGGTGCGGTGTATGACATACCGCCCATAAGATCCGCTATCTGTTCAAATGCCGAATTTGTCACGGTCGCATAATAATCAATGGTGATGCCGCCGAGATTCTCCGCAGCTTTCTTTCTCAAAAGCTCGATGCCGCCGCTGTTCATGATCTCCCTGTATGTCTTTCCGTCACTTGTTTTTGTGACGTCAGACTGCGGAACTATCGTAATTTCCTTGTTGAACGGGTCTATGCGCATCACGCACATATCCTGGAAATCGCCCGTATCGTTTACCCTTGCAAACATTATGCCCACGCATCGCGTGCTGTCCTTTTCCGAATCCGTAACGCCGGGCTTGAATACCTCATACTTTTTCAGCAGATAGTATGATACTCCGCCTGCCAGCGAAAGTGCCAGCAAAAGCGTCAGAAAGTACACCAGCGCAACAGGTGCCTGTGAACGTCTTTTTTTCTTTTTCGTCATTTGAATAACTCCCTCTGAAAACAAAAAAATTCTTAAATTTTTTAAAGCCTATTGAACTTATCGCCGTTTGGGTGTAAACTATATAGGTAGACTGTCAGTGTCAAGCATCGCAGCCTTCTCAAAAGAACGTGCATCATCGGTGTCGATATAAAGCTGCGGGTTCTTTTCAAGCGATATCATCTTTATCTCAAGCCCCGCGCGCTTTGCCATATTCACCGTTTGCAGCGTGCCCGAGCCGAACTGCTTTGACTTGATGACACCTATCACCCTTGACGAGTTGTCCACCATGAACTGATTGCGCTTTTTGTAGCGCTCACGGTCGGACTTTTCCGAAACGATGACTTTTTCATCGCACCCGTCTATCACAACGGTATATTTGTATTTATCAGGTGTCGAAACTATCTCGCCGTACTGCTCCCTGTAAGGCAGCGCACAGACAAGTCTGATATCACCGTAGCGTCCCGACCTTGCTGTTTCAAGCACAAGCTGGGCGCACAAAAGGTCTATACCGTCCGACATACCCGATATAAAAGTATTATATCCATCGGCGACAGCCTCAACGATAAGCAGCTGAAGCGAGCTTGCAAGGCATTTCATACCCTGCTTGCGCATATCGCCGCCAAAGGGCAGATCTCTGCTGCGGTGACCTGTAAAACAGCAGGTATTGAGCTTATTGCAGGTAAAATCCTGCACACTTATCTCCTTCACCTTGCAGACCTCCGTTCCGCCGAAATGACACATATTAGAATATTATACTCGGAGCCAAGCCCGATGAAAGCTTATTTAACATCGCGCCGCGTAAGAGGCGTGGCACATCGGTAAATAGATTTATCTCGGAGCAGAGAGCGATGCGAGCTTGCTCGGCATCGGCTGCGACGAGGCAATCATTACCGCAGGAGCGCCAGCTCCTGTAGGAACTCGGCAAGGGACTTGCTCCCGCCGCCGAGAGACTGAATGTGTCGCGCCGCGTAAGAGGCGTGGCACATCGGTAATTAGATTATAGCACATCTTTTTTCCATTTTCAATAGCAAATCAAAATTCTCTTATAAGGAAGTAGTTAAAATGAATTGTTTAAGACGCTGCTGGGCGGAGATAGACCTTTCCGCCATCAAGTACAACATCGAGCAGTACCGCACCTGTCTGAAGGGCGGCACGGAGCTTTTGTGCGTGGTAAAAGCCAACTGCTACGGACACAGCGATAAGATAGTTGTACCCTACCTTGAAAGACTGGGCATTAAATGGTTTGCGGTGTCAAATCTTATCGAAGCCGAGCATCTGCGCGCACTCGGCGTTGACGGCGAGATAATCATTCTCGGCTACACCCCCGAGGAGAACGCCGATGACCTTATCAGGTACAATATTATCCAGGCGTGCACCGAATATACATATGCACAAAAGCTGAACGAAAGCGCATCTGCGGGCAGGGTGCGTCTGCATATTGCGATAGATACGGGCATGACGAGGATAGGTCTGCACGGCGATGCCAAAACCGATGCTGACGATATACAAAAGATAATGGCACTTGGAAACGTAAGCGTTGAGGGAATGTTCACGCACTATGCAGTCGCCGACTGCGCGGACGAGGACAGCATCGCCTACACAAAGGCGCAGACAGAAAAAATACTTGCCGTTGACGAGGAGCTTAAAGGGCGCGGTGTTTCGCTTAAATGCGTGCATTTTCTCAACTCTGCGGGCGGTGTATACCACACAAACGAGAAAAGCGCACTTGCGCGGCTGGGCATAATCCTTTACGGGCTTTACCCCGACCCGTCAAACCCTCTGCCGTTTGAGCCAAAGCCTGTTATGCAGCTCAAAGCGGTAGTTTCACAGGTCAAGTACATCGAGGCGGGAACAGATGTAAGCTACGGGCGCACCTTCACCGCAGACAAGCGCATAAAGCTTGCGACAGTCACCGCAGGCTATGCCGACGGTTTCCCGCGTGCGCTGTCAAACAAGGGCGAGGTCATTATAAAAGGTACACGCTGCAAAATCGTCGGGCGCATCTGCATGGATCAGTTCATGTGCGATGTTTCTGCGCTCGATGACGTACAGGCAGGTGATGTTGCCACGCTGTTCGGGCGCGAGATAACCGCTGATGACATCGCAGGTCTTACGGGTACTATCGGCTACGAGATCGTCTGCGGCATCGCAGAGCGCGTTCCGCGCATATGCAAATAGCTGGGGGAAACCCTTTTGGATGAAGGTCGAGAACGGCTTTGCCGTTCTCTCGGGAGTAACCGTGGTAACGGTTACTCCGTGTCACCCCAGACCCCTTTCCTAAACCTTTTAATGCAATTAGTGGCTATGGGATAAAACCCATAGCCACTAATTGATTGATAGTCTAAAAAGAGTTTGAGAACAACACACTCAAGAGAGGTTCCACAGTTATTTGGCAAATATGCTCAAAGGCGCACTCACCATAGTAAATTCATTAATGAATCTAATAATTCTTATCAAAAAAGGTCAGGCATTAAGCCTGACCTTTTAATGTTTAGATTACTTCTCCTCGTTGTTGTAAAGCTTTGCATAGCGCAGCAGATAATCATATCTGTCAGCAGCATTCTTAACAGCCTTATCAAACAGCTTTTTAGCTCTTTCAGGGTTCTGTCTTGCAAGAGCGTTGTATCTTACCTCGCCCATGATGAACTCCTTGTAATCAGCTGTAGGAGCCTTGGAATCGAGTGTGAACGGATTCTTGCCCTCTGCCTTGAGATCAGGATTGAATCTGTACAGATGCCAGTAACCAGCCTGAACAGCCTTCTTCTCCTCTGTCTGAGCGATGGACATACCGCCCTTGATACCATGGTTGATACATGGAGCATAACCGATGATAAGTGATGGACCGTGGTAAGCCTCAGCCTCTGCGATAGCCTTGATACACTGGTTCATATCAGCACCCATAGCGACGTGTGCAACATAAACGTAGCCGTAAGACATTGCGATGCCTGCCAGATCCTTCTTCTTAACTTCCTTGCCGGCAGCTGCGAACTGTGCGATAGCGCCTGTAGGAGTTGACTTGGAGGACTGTCCGCCTGTGTTGGAGTAAACCTCTGTATCGAATACGAAGATGTTTACGTCCTCGCCGGAAGCGATAACGTGGTCAAGACCGGAGAATCCGATATCGTAAGCCCAGCCGTCACCGCCGAAGATCCACAGGGACTTCTTCTTGAGGTAATCAGCATCCTTGAGTATCTCATCGCTTGCCTTGGTCTTGTTCTTCTTCAGAGCAGCTACGAGAGCGTCTGTTGCAGGAGCATTTGCTGCGCCGTCATCAACAGTTGCAAGGTAATCCTCGCAAGCCTTCTTAACGTCCTTGTTCTTTGTAGCCTTTGAAAGCTCAAGAACCTTAGCGATAACTCTGTTTCTGATAGTGGACTGAGCAAGGAACATACCGTAGCCGTACTCTGCATTGTCCTCGAACAGTGAGTTAGCCCAAGCAGGACCCTTGCCGTCCTTATTAGTTGTGTAAGGAGTTGAAGGTGCCGAGCCGCCCCAGATGGACGAGCATCCTGTTGCGTTAGCGATGTACATTCTGTCGCCGAACAGCTGTGTGATAAGCTTTGCATAAGGTGTCTCACCGCAGCCTGCGCAAGCGCCCGAGAACTCAAGCAGTGGCTGCTTGAACTGTGATCCCTTGACAGTCTTCTCGTTGAACTTAGCAAATACCTCAGGCTTCTCAGGAAGTGTCAGACCGTAGTTGAATACCTCCTGCTCAGCAAGCTGGCTCTCCAGAGGCATCATTGAAAGTGCCTTGTTGCCCTTCTTGCCGGGACATACGTTTACACAAGAGCCGCAGCCTGTGCAG